>NZ_JAFCLX010000013.1:0-189646 GCF_018130205.1 Bradyrhizobium sp. AUGA SZCCT0222 | reverse complement strand
AGCTGAACCGGTGGTGACGGAGTCAACCAAGAACTCGTCTCCGGGGAGATCACGGCATAAGCCGTAAAGCCACTGCGCAGGGAAGGCCGGGTGTTCTCCGCTGCCCTGTATGCTCGTGTGCAGCCTACTTAGTGCTAACCGCACACGGGACCGCGGGTGCAGCGCGCACCCGGTCTTCCCTGCGCCCTCTATTCTCGAGGGCAAGGAAATTACTTGCAAACCTCGGGCAGATGATGCTGCGAGAATGCGAAGGTGCGTTTAGGCCACGGTGCAACAACAAACACGCTGTCGTCCCGGCCTTGAGCCGGGACCCATACGCCGCGGCCCATCGGTTAGAGCGCTGGCGTTGGAGACCTTCTGCAAACAATAACTGCCGCGGAGTATGGGTCCCGGCTCAAGGCCGGGACGACGGGTTGATAGATCTCGGGACGCAGCGCCTACGACGCCACCGCGCCAAACCGCGCCAGAAACTGCTTCTCGGCCTTGGCTGCGGTCCATGGCGTCAGGTATTCGCGCACGGTTGGTTCGGGCAGGCCGGGATCCTTGCCGAACAGGCGTTTCGCCTCGGCTTCGGCAAAGCCTGCCAGGTGGGTAGCTTCGAGATAGGCCGCGCCGCGGTCGGCGGCCTTGATCGCCTGCGTGATGGCATCCGCCAGTACCGGCGGCAGGCCGAAGCGGATATGGATCGCCGCCAGCAGGCGTTTCTCCACCACCTTGTAATCGCCGCCGATCACCGCCTTGAACGGCGAGATCATGTCGCCGATGACATATTCCGGCGCGTCGTGCAGCAATGCGGCGAGCCGGAATTTCAGGTCGACGCGCGGCATCTGCTCGCGCAGCACGGCTTCCACCAGCAGCGTGTGCTGCGCCACCGAAAAAATATGCGCGCCGCTGGTCTGGCCGTTCCAGCGCGCGACGCGGGCGAGGCCATGGGCGATATCGGCGACCTCGATGTCGAGCGGCGAGGGGTCGAGCAGATCGAGCCGCCGTCCCGACAGCATCCGCTGCCAGGCCCGGGTCGAGACATCGGAAGATTTGCCAGATGTTCTTCTCGGCGTCATTTGACCTTGAGGCGGGGCTTGCGATGTTGACCGCTGCAGGTCTCGTGGCAGAAGCACGTGACCAGATGGTCGTTGACCATGCCGGTGGCCTGCATGAAGGCGTAGACGATGGTCGGCCCGACGAACTTGAATCCGCGCGCGCCGAGCTCCTTGGATATTTTGATCGACAACGGCGTCGAGGCCGGCACGCTGGCGGTGGTCTTGAACTGATTCACCTTCGGCTTGCCGTCGACGAAGTCCCACAGGAACTTCGAGAAGCCCGCGCCTTCTTCCATGATCTTGAGATAGCCCTTGGCGCTGTTCACGGCGCCTTCGATCTTGGCGCGGTTGCGGACGATGCCGGCATCGTTCATCAGGGCGTGAACCTTCTTCTCGTTGTAGCGCGCGATCTTCTCAGGCACGAAATCGTCGAAGGCCTTTCGGAAATTTTCGCGCTTGCGCAGGATCGTGATCCAGGACAATCCGGCCTGAAAGCCGTCGAGGATCAGCTTTTCATACAGCGCGCGGTCGTCATATTCAGGCACGCCCCATTCGGTGTCGTGATAGGCCATGTAGAACGGATCTTCGCCCGGCCACGGGCAGCGGGTCTTGCCGTCGGTATGCAGGCGTGCAGAGCGGCTCATCGGACTTTGCTCATGCGACGGTCTGCTTCGGCGGCGTGCGCACGTCGTTCGGATCGGTGAGGCGGATCGCAAGCCCGCCGGCCGACAGCGTCAGGCCGGCGTCGAGCGCGTCGGCGACGCGATCGGTCCGCACCAGCGCGATGCCGTGGCCGCCGGCGGTCGATCCCATGGTGCCGACCGGCTTGTCGCCGGCGACAACGGGGATGCCGGCCTCGGGCGAGAAATCTTCCAGCGTGACCCGAACCGCGCGGGTGCGCGCGGTGCCGCGATGCTGCATCCGCGATACCACCTCCTGCCCGACGTAACAGCCCTTGTCGAAATCGATGCCGTGCAGGCGGTCCATATTGGTCTCGTGCGGAAACGCGTCGCTGTACATGAAATCGAGTCCGCCGCGCGGCACGCCCGCGGCGACGCGGCGGACCTCATAGGCGGCTTCATCGACGAGTTCTGCGCCGATCAAATCGGCGACTTTCTGCTTGAGCTCTTCGGGAACCAGGATGCGCCAGCCGAGCGTTTCGTTGCGCGGGTCGGCGAAAGCAAGATCAGGCTTCATCGAGGGCTCGCCGTCCCACACCGCGAGCACGCCGAGGCTGTCGGAGAGGTTTTCCACCGCGACCTTGGCACGCAGCTTGTAGAAGCCGAGCTTGTCGGCGAGGCCTTTTGCCAATGGGCGCGGCAGGTCGATCAGGAAGCCGCCACCATGGCCGCTGGAAGCCTCCGTGATCAGGAAATCCGCTGTTATCTTGCCCTGCGGGGTCAGCAGTGCGCCGAACCGGCCAAGGCCCGGCCGCAGCAGCGTAACGTCGGTCGTAACGAGGCCATTGAGGAAATTGCGGGCGTCCTCCCCCGAAACCTTTACCACGCCCCGGTCGGTAAGAAACGCTGCTTTCATGCGCTGAAAAGGCCTATTTTGGAGGTTCGTGCTCGAACTTCGCTGGAAGTTCTCTTGCAAGTTCTCGTTCAAGTTCTCGTTCAAGTTCCTGGGGAAACACAGGTGCCGGATATCACATGGGAAGTTAAGGCGCTAAGGTGCCGTCAACAAGCCCGAGAGGCAGCCTAAAGCGGGCGTCGAGGACCGATGAATCAGCGATTTGATACCATTCTAAAATCCGGCACCGTGGTCAATCAGGACGGCGAGGCCATCCGCGACATCGGCATTTCCAATGGCCGGATCGCCGCGATCGGCGGGCTCGGGCAGGCGTCCGCCGCCGAGACGATCGACTGCAAGGGCCTGCACATCCTGCCCGGCGTGATCGACACCCAGGTGCATTTCCGCGAGCCGGGCCTGACCCAGAAGGAAGACCTGGAAACAGGATCGCGCAGCGCCGTGATGGGCGGGGTCACCGCCGTGTTCGAAATGCCGAACACCGATCCCCTGACCGTCACCGAGGCGACCTTCACCGACAAGGTGAAGCGGGCCCATCATCGCATGCATTGCGATTTTTCGTTCTTCATCGGCGGCACCCGCGACAACGTCGCCGATCTGCCGGAACTGGAACGCGCGCCGGGTTGCGCCGGCGTCAAGGTGTTCATCGGCTCTTCCACCGGCGCGCTGCTGGTCGAGGACGACGAAAGCCTGCGGCGGATTTTCGCGGTCATCAAGCGCCGCGCCGCCTTCCATGCCGAGGACGAATACCGCCTCAACGAGCGCAAGTCGTTGCGCATCGAAGGCGATCCGCGTTCGCACCCGGTGTGGCGCGACGAGACCGCGGCGTTGATGGCGACGCAGCGGCTGGTGAATATTGCCCGCGAGAGCGGCAAGCGGATTCACGTGCTTCATATCTCGACCAAGCAGGAGATCGACTATCTGCGCGACCACAAGGACGTCGCGTCCTGCGAGGCGACGCCGCATCACCTGACGCTGGTGGCGCCCGAATGCTACGAGCGGCTCGGCACCCACGCCCAGATGAATCCGCCGGTGCGCTCGGCCGATCACCGCGACCGCATCTGGTACGGCATCGAGCAGGGTATCATCGACGTGCTCGGCTCCGACCACGCGCCGCATACGCTGGAGGAGAAGGCAAAAACCTATCCGGCCTCGCCCTCCGGCATGACGGGTGTACAGACGCTGGTCCCTGTCATGCTCGACCACGTCAACGCCGGGCGCCTGTCGCTGCAGCGTTTCGTCGATCTCAGCAGTGCCGGCCCCGCGCGGCTCTACAACATCGCGACCAAGGGCCGCATCGCCGCCGGCTATGATGCCGACTTCACGGTCGTCGATCTCAAGCGCTCTGAGACCATCACCAACAAATGGGTGGCTTCGAAGGCGGGCTGGACGCCCTATGACGGCATGCGCGTCACCGGCTGGCCGGTCGGCACCTTCGTGCGCGGCAAGCGCGTGATGTGGCAGGGCGAACTGACGACGCCATCGACCGGCGAGCCGGTGCGGTTCCTGGAGACGCTGAGGGCGTAGGGATTATCCGTCATTCCGGGGCGATGCGCAGCATCGAACCCGGAATCTCGAGATTCCGGGTTCGCTTCGCGCCCCGGAATGACAGTGTCTGAAGTTACTGCCGCGCCAGCGACAGCGAAAACTCGCCATTGCGTACGCGCGCGGGAAGGCCTTCGACGAATTTCGCCACCGCGTCCTCGCCATAGGTCGAGACCAGTTCGGCCAGCGCCGTGAACAGGCTCGCCTGCGCCAGGCAGTCCCCGTCGACGCCATCGTGGCGCGCCTCGGCCCAGGCCTCATGGAGATAGCTGAGCGCAGCCTGCTTCTGTTCGTGGTCGGGCAGCGGATCGCGGTGAAGCGAATAAGACGCAGGATGGCTCATGAAACTCGACAGACGTTGCGCGCGTTCCCCAGCGGAGCGCATCTGATCGCCAAGCTGTAGCATGCGCCGCAGGGCCTGCTAGGCCACATCTTTAAGAAAGGTTAACGCCGCTCCCGGCATTTGACGGGGTCGCGGGTTCCGCGAGAAAATTCCGGGAAATGCAGTCGAGTATGGCCTGCGGCGTGGCGCAGACATGCAGCGCACCGGCCCCGATCAATTCGTCCTTGCTGCCATAGCCATAGAGCACGCCGATTGCCCGCATGCCGTTGTTCCTGGCGCCGACGATGTCGTGGCTGCGATCGCCGATCATCAGCGTTCTGGCCGGATCGACCGCAGCGGTCTTCAGCGCGTATTCCAGGAGATCGGACTTGTCGACGCGGGTGCCGTCGAGCTCGGAGCCGAACACATGCTCGAAATGATGGCGCAGCCCGAAATGCTCGACGATGCGTGTCGCGAACACATGCGGCTTGCTGGTGGCGACGAACAACCGGTGGCCGGACTGGCGGAGCGTCGTCAGCACTTCGCCGATCCCGTCATACACGCCGTTCTCGTACAGCCCGACGTCGGAAAACCGCTCGCGGTACAGCGACACGGCGCGGTCGGCGGAATCTTCCGCGCCCAGCAGTCTGACAAAACTGGCGCGCAGCGGCGGGCCGATGCACCAGGTCAGTTCGTCCTCGGTCGGGATGCTGTGATGGTCGAGTTTTTGCAGCGCATACTGGATCGAGCGCGTGATGCCGGGTTTTGGATCGGTCAGCGTGCCGTCGAGATCGAAATAGATTGCGTCGAGGCTCATGTCAGTTCGCATAGCGAGCAGTCAGGTCGCGCGAGATTTTCGAGCCTTCCTCGATGTAGCGGCGGATCGCGATCGAGGCGGCGGGCGTGCAGGTGCGGTAGGTCTGCTGAAAGCCGTTATAGCCGCGGTTGAAGGCGGCGATCATGCGCGCGCGGCGTTCGCCCGAAGGCGTTTCGGCATCGACCAGCGCCTGCATTTCGTTGCGCCATTTCGCGCCTTCATTGTTGCCGCAGATGCCACGCAAATAGTGCAGCGTGCCGAGGATTTCGGCCAGCCGCTGCAAATCGCGGTCGAACGGCGCGGCGCCATCCTGGGCCCGCGCGGGCGCCAGATGGCAGGCCGAGATGAGGATGAGGACGGCGAAAAAGTGCTTGCGCATTTGGGGGTCCAGAACCCGCCCGATATGCCCCCTCAATGCGCCGGTGGCAAGACATCGCGTTTTGGACTTGATCCGGGGGTGGACACCGGTTCGCGTCAAGAAAACGCGTCAAAACAAAGGACTCGCGCCTAAACCAGCTTCCGTGCGGCTGCTAAGACCTCCAGGAGGCCGCCGGTGAGCCTGAGATCGCCGAGCGCATCGGGATCAAACCATCCGAAATCGTCGTGCTCGTCGTTCAGGACCGGCTCCCGGGCGGTCCAGCGCGCCGCGAACGACATGATCAGATAATGCCCGCCGCCGCCGGTTCCCGGCAGCACTTCGCGCCAGCCGGCCAGCGCCAGAATCTCGATTCGCAGGCCCGTTTCCTCGTCGACCTCGCGATGCAGCGCCGTATGCAGCGATTCGCCGAATTCGACCCGGCCGCCGGGGAACGAATAAAAGCCTTTGCCCGGCGAGCGCGAGCGGCGGACCAGCAGAACCTTGCCGTCGCGAAAGATCGCGCCGCTGACGGCGAGCTGGGGACGGGTGGGTGGCGCGGGGGAGTCCAAGGTGTGATCCGGGAAAGTGGTGGACGGTTTCGGCGCGGATCATGCCCGATCGATGCGCGGAGGTCTAATGCACTGCCGTCAGGTCAGGTCCTAGTTCGACATGATGGTTTCGACGTCGGCCTCGGTGGCGCCGTTGATGATGCCGCCGGCCAGCGCCACCAGCGGCTTGACCCAGCCGGTGGCCTGCTCAGCGAGCGTGGCGCGGGTCTTGTCCTGGCGGGCTTCGCGCATCGCCGAGCCTACCGCGGTCAGGATCGAGGTCATGGTGTTGGCGACGTTGTCGAACTCGGTGCGAATCTTGGGGTCAGCCAATTCGTAGGCCTCGATCGCGAGATCGCGGGCCTTGAAATTGGAAGCCCAGAAATGCTCGGCGTAGGACAGCGGACTCCAGGTCAGAAAATCCTCGGCGCATTCCGGCATGTCCGGAACCATCTCGAGCAGCATGATGGCTTCGTTGAAATGATTCAGATAGTCGGTGGCAAGCCCGGTGCGGGGGTTGATGTTGGCGGCGCGCAGAACCGCGGCGCGGGCCTCATCGATGGGGCTCGTCGGTAGCTGTGTCGGGCGATCGGATCGCGCTTGTGTGGCGGCCGTTGAGCTCATCTGTTCCAGTGTTAACAATTGGGGTTAAAAGGAATTAAACGGACACCCATTCGGGTTAGATTATGTGCGGACGTTTCGTAATTACTTCGCCGCCGGCGGCACTTAGGCAGATTTTCGGCTATGCCGAGCAGCCCAACTTCCCGCCGCGGTACAATATTGCTCCGACGCAGCCGATCCCGGTGGTGATGCTGGAGAATGGCGGCCGGCATTTCCGGCTGATGCGCTGGGGCCTGGTGCCGGCCTGGGTCAAGGACCCGCGCAAGTTCTCGCTCTTGATCAACGCCCGCTCCGAGACGGTGCGGGAAAAGCCGGCCTTCAAGAACGCGATCAAGCGGCGGCGCTGCCTGATCCCGGCCGACGGTTATTACGAATGGCAGGATTCCAGCGGCCGGAAACGGCCGTTCTTCATCCACCGCCGCGACGGCAAGCCGGTCGGCTTTGCCGCCCTCGCCGAGACCTGGATGGGACCGAACGGCGAGGAGGTCGACAGCGTTGCGATCGTCACCGCGCCGGCCAGCCGCGATCTTGCGGCGCTGCATCACCGCGTCCCCGTGACGATCGCGCCCGAGGAGTTCGAGCGCTGGCTCGACGGGCGGGCCAATGATGCCGACGACGTCATGGCGTTGTTGACCGGCCCCGCGGAAGGCGAATTCGCCTGGCACGAGATTTCGACGCGGGTCAATCGCGTCGCCAATGACGACGCACAATTGCTGCTGCCGATCACGGACGAGGAACGTGCGGCCGAGGAGCCGAAGCCGAAGAAAGCCGCGCGCAAGGCGGCGCCGGAGGACGAAGGGCAGGGGAGTTTGTTCTAGCTCGTCGTCCCGGCCTTGAGCCGGGACCCATACGCCGTGCCCTATCGGCAAGAGCAAAGGCGTTAGAGACCTTTAAAAGCAATAAACATCACGCGGTATGGGTCCCGGCGCAAGGCCGGGACGACAGCTACCTCGGAACGACAGCTCACCGAAAAATATTCAGCGCCGCATATTGCAACAGCATGATCGTCTTGGCATCCGCGATGCGCCCGTCGGCGATCATCGCGAGTGCGGAATCGATCGGCAATTCCAGCACCTCGATGTCCTCGCCTTCGTCGGCGAGGCCGCCGCCGCTGCCGATCCGCATCGAGGCTTCATACTCGGCGACAAAGAAGTGCAGTTTCTCCGTCACCGCGCCCGGGCTCATGAAGGCCTCGAACACCTTCTTGACGTCGTGGAGGCGATAGCCGGTTTCCTCTTCGGCCTCGGCGCGGATTCGTTCCTCGGGCGATGCATCGTCGAGCATGCCGGCGGCGGCTTCGATCAGGAGATCGTCATGGCCGTTGACGTAGGCCGGCAAACGGAACTGCCGCACCAGCACCACGGTGCGCAAGGCAACATTATACGGCAGCAAGGCTGCGGCGTTGCCGCGGTCATAGACTTCGCGGGTTTGCGTCTGCCATTCGCCGTTGCCGCGGCGGTAGTCGAGCGTGATGCTCTTCAACAGGTACCGGGCATGGGAGAGGACACGCTCGTCTTTGATGCGGATGCGGTCGGAGATGGTCATGGCAATCTTTCTGCATCAAGGCGTAGGTTCGCGGCCGTCGAGCCATTTGGCGAAGACAACTGTCTGCGCCTCGGCGTAGCCGATCGACTGGTAGAATGCGCCAGCGCGGGCGTTTTCGCGCCGGACCATCAATTGCACCTTGGCCATGCCGGCCGCGCGCAGCCAATCCTCGGCGGCGTTCATGATGACGCGGCCATAGCCGCGGCCGCGGCATTCCGGATCAGTCGCAACGTAATAGACCCAGCCGCGATGGCCGTCATGACCGACCATGGCGGTCGCCACGATGGCGCCGCCGTCGCGGCCAATCAGCACGGTCGAATTCGGCTCGCGCCGCGCCAGCGCGATGTCGGACGCCGGATCGTTCCACGGCCGCGTCAATCCGCAGGCCTGCCACAGCGCGACGACGGCGGGGATGTCGGCATCCGCGATCGGCGCGATGGCGAGGGCAGGAAGCGGCTTTGGCATTGATGCGTTCACAGCACCTTGCCGGGGTTCATGATCCCTGCGGGATCGAGCATCGCCTTGATGCTCCGCATCAGTTCGATCGCGACCTTGTCTTTCACGTCCGGCAGTTCGTCGCGCTTGAGCACGCCGATGCCGTGCTCGGCGGAGATCGATCCGCCCATCCGCAGCACGATCGCGAACACGACTTCGTTGACCTCGTGCCAGCGCGCCAGGAAGTCCGCGGTGTTGCCGCCGACCGGCTGGCTGACATTGTAATGGATGTTGCCGTCGCCGAGATGGCCGAACGGTACCGGCCGCGAGCCCGGGATCAACTTCACCACCGCGGCATTGGCCTCTGCGATGAAATCAGGCACGGCGGCGACCGGCACGGAGATGTCATGCTTGATCGAGCCGCCTTCCGGCTTCTGCGCCGCCGACATCTCGTCGCGCAGCTTCCAGAACGCCGAGCGCTGGCTGAGATTCGCCGCGATCACGGCGTCATCGACGATGCCCTCTTCCATGCCCTTGGCCAGGATCGATTCCAGCGCGTCGCGGGCATCATCGCGTGAGGAAGACAATTCCATCAGCACGTACCAGGGATGCTTGCTGTCAAGGGGATCGCGGATGTCGATGCCGTGACGGATGCTGAAATCCACCGCGATGTCGGCCAGCAATTCGAAGCTGGTCAGGCTGCCGGCGGCCTCGTTCTGCGAGATCGACAGCAGCTTCAGCGCCTGCGCCGGCGATTGCAGGCCGACATAGGCGGTCTCGATCGCACGCGGGTTTGGGAACAGTTTTAGCGTCGCCGCGGTGATGATGCCGAGCGTGCCTTCCGCGCCGATGAAGAGGTTGCGCAGATCGTAGCCGGTGTTGTCCTTTTTCAGCTTCGACAGCGAGTTCAGGATCCGCCCGTCGGCCAAGACCACTTCCAGGCCGAGCGCCATCTCGCGCGCCACGCCGTAGGCAAGCGCGGCCGTGCCGCCCGCGTTGGTCGAGAGATTGCCGCCGATGGTGCAGCTTCCTTCGGCGCCGAGCGACAGCGGAAACAGCCGGTCGACGTCGCGGGCGCGCTGCTGCGCGACCTGCAGCACCACCCCGGCCTCGCAGGTCATGGTGTTGGAGGCGGCATCGACCTCGCGGATTTTATCGAGCCGACGCAGCGAGACGACGACTTCGCCATTATGCGGCGTCTGGCCGCCGACCAGCCCGGTATTGCCGCCCTGCGGCACCAGCGCGATTTTATGCGCAGTGGCGAGCTTGCAGATTTCGGAGACTTCCGCGGTTGATCCCGGCCGCAACACCAGCGGAGATTTTCCGTGAAACAGATCGCGCTCTTCGGTGACATAGGGCGCGATATCGGCAGCATCCGTCACCGCATATTTGTCGCCGACGATCGCGCGGAATTTCGCGATCAGTTCGGGCGGAAGCGGAGGCGCGGCGGGCTGAACGATATTCATGGTCTGGTTTCACTCCCGTCCGATTCACTCCCGCCCAACTGCGGCGCGGCGCAGCCGGTCGTTGATGGCTTCGCCCAGTCCATCGTTGGGAATGGGCATCACGGCGATGGTTTGCGCAGCCTTGCTGTCGAGCGCGCGAAGATAGCCGAACAGATTGGCGGCGGCCTCGCTGAGATCGCCGCGTACGGACAGATTCATCACCGCGGCGGCGGCGTCAATTCCCGAAACTGCATCGCTGCCGAACGCCAGCAGCGCTTCGCCGGGCTCGATCTGAATTGCACCGAGCCGCACACGTGTTCTCGGAGCATAATGGGACGCCAGCATGCCCGGCGCCAGCGGCTGTCCGCTGTCGCTCTCGGCGTCCGCAGGCGGCTGCTTGAGCGCACGGCCCAGCACGCGCTCGATGTCGGCGCGAGGCAGGCCGCCCGGCCGCAGCAGCATCGGTTCGTCGAAAATCCCGACAATGGTCGATTCGACGCCGACGGCGACCGCGCCGCCATCTACGATCAGGTCGATCCGCCCCTCCAGATCGCTTTGCACATGGGCGGCCGTCGTCGGCGAGACGTGTCCGGACAGATTGGCCGATGGCGCCACCACCGGCCGGCCGAGGATGCGCAGGATGTCGCACGCCACAGGGTGCGCCGGTATCCGAATCGCGACGGTCTCGAGCCCTGCGGTGGCGAGGTCGGCGACCGCGCAATGTTCGGTTTTCGGCAGCACCAGCGTCAGCGGCCCCGGCCAGAACGCTTCGGCCAGCCGCAAGGCGGCCGCGTCAAAACGGCCGATTTCGCGCGCCGCGGCGAGATCGCCGACATGGGCGATCAGCGGATTGAAGGCCGGCCGGCCCTTGGCCTGGTAAAGCCGGGCTATTGCAGCCGCATTGGTGGCATCGGCGCCCAGGCCATAAACGGTCTCGGTCGGGAAGGCGACCAGCCCGCCTTCGCGCAAACAATGCGCGGCAGAGGCCACCGCGGCCTCATCGGCGGGCAAAACCGACGTTTTCAGGCTTGTATTCACAGGGATTAATTCCTCAAATCGGTGCCTTGCGGTGACCGAAACCGGCAGCTATAAGCCGCGTTCTTAGTCGGAGTGTGGCTCAGCCCGGTAGAGCACTGCGTTCGGGACGCAGGGGTCGCAGGTTCGAATCCTGCCACTCCGACCAAGTTTTCAATCACTTAGCATATCACCACCTCAATTGTCGCAGTGAAATCGCAGTGAAATGCGATGCACGATTGCGCAGGCATGGCGCCGCTTTACCCCAGTGGCACAGTTTCCCGCAACTCGCGGTAGCGGTCTGTTACGATGCTCTCATTTTGGGGATGCGTCGTGGCACAGAATGAAATTGATCTGGCCGACGGATTAATGGTTGACGTCGTCGGACCGTGGGCTTCCGAAAAACATCACGGCCTCCGTGAATACATTCGTCTCGCGAGTGGCGCGCGCGCTAGTTTCGTTCCTCCCACGGGAACTGGCGGGGCGAGTTACATCGAATTGTTCTCGGCCTCGGGTCGCGCGCGGATCGAAGACACCACGACCATCATCGATGGCAGTCCACTGGTCGCGTATCGAGCGGCCCACGCCAGCGGCGTCAGGTTCTCCGACCTTCATTTCAACGACATCGATCCGGAGAAAGCCTCAGCGCTGGATGCTCGCCTTCGTTCGATCGGCGGCGTCGCCGTGGTTCACAACAAGCCGGCCGCGGAAGCGATCGATGACATCGTCTATGCGCTCAATCCTTCGGGCCTGCACTTCGCGTTCCTCGATCCCTACAATCTCGAGTTCCTGTCGTTCGAGCTGATCGAAAAGCTGGCGCGATTCAAACATATGGATATGCTCGTGCACGTGAGCGTGCAGGATCTCCAACGCAACGCCGATATGGAGCGTTACTGCGTTCCGGGTGGCGTGTTCGACAAGTTCGCTCCCGGTTGGCGTCGCGTCGTCAATCGGCAACAGGCGATCAGACCCTTTCGTGCCGCGTTGATGGAGTACTGGCTTGCCGAGATTCGAAAACTCGGAACGATGCCGGCACAAGGCGCGGAGCTGGTCGTTGGTTCGAGAGGGCAGCGCCTGTACTGGTTAATGTTCGTGGCTGCGCACGACCTGCCGCAGAAGCTCAGCCCGGCTTTCGGGCCAAAGCGGACCTCCGGGCCGGTCTAGCGGCAAATGCACCGTTACCGGACATTATCCCCATCTCTCTGGCGCGTTTTATTTGACCAATCGAGCGGCCTGCATATTCATCGATAGACTAGCACGGGAGTTTTCGCGTGCGTCAGCACCTTGTTTGTCACACTGCCGATTAGAAGCATAGAAAATCCACTGCGCCCATGCGATGACATAACGATAAGATCGCAGCCTTTTTCCTCGGCTGCTCCGATGATGGCTTGATAGGGTTGCCCATTCTCCACTTGAATTGTCTCGCAGGAAACACCAGCTTCCTTGGCCCCGGTTGCCGCATGCTCCAACGCGCCAGTGGCCTGTTCCTTGCGCAACTCAGCATACCTTGCGACCGCTTCTTGAAACCGCCCTGTCATCTCTGAAAACGGTTCCACAACGAAGATTACAGATATCTTGGCTCCAAGGGATTTCGCGAGCACCAACCCGTGCGCCAGGCCCCGCTGGGCGAGTTCCGATCCATCTGTCGGAATGAGAATATGCCGGTACATGCTTCACCTCCCGCTGGCCTGGACTCATCGCTACCTTCTGGAGTGTAAGCTGGGTCCGCGTTTCGGATGCTGTCTTGAGATAGATCAATCTACCGGCCCATTGCGCCTCGACCCAGATGTGTGCAATTGGCATAAAGCGGACCTACTTACGGGTCATTCCGATGGCCGCTTTCACTGCAGGCGTCGGAACCCCAGTCATTTTTCTTGATGCAAATCAATGGCGCCAGGGGGCATTCGTACTTCATCGAATGAGATGAAGGGAGAATGCAAATGAGTGATCTCGTTGTGATTGCATTTCCGACCGAAGCGAAAGCGGAGGAAGTCCGTCAGAAATTACTGGCCATGCAGAAGGAGTATCTGATCGAGTTGGGTGACGCGGTAATTGCCGTGAAGGACGCGAACGGAAGCATCAAGCTGAACCAATTGATCAACACAACGGCGGCCGGCGCGGTTTCGGGCACGTTTTGGGGTACTCTGATTGGCCTGATCTTTCTCATGCCGTTGGCCGGTGCGGCCCTCGGTGCAGCGTCGGGCACGCTCGGCGGATATTTGGCCGATATTGGCATCGACGACAAATGGATGAAGGAAACAGCTGCTGCCATTCAGCCCGGAACGGCAGCACTCTTTGTCCTGGTGCGGAAGGTCACCGCGGAAAAGGTGCTCGAGGGTCTTAAGGGCGAGGGGGGTAAGGTACTGAAGACTTCCCTTGACCATACCAAGGAAGCTGCGCTGCAGGCGGCCCTGGCCGGAGCCCAGGCGGCTGTTCCTTCGCCTTCTTGAGCAGCAAGCAGGGGGAGCATGCGGCTGGACTTCCACGCCCGGTCTATTGCGATTTTCTTTCTGGTTGGTGCGTCACCCGGAGCGATGGCGCAGGTACTTACGTCATTCCGTAGTGAATCCCAGGCACAGCGGCATTGCCCGGCGGAGCCTATTGTCTGGCTCGATTTCAAGAGAGGGCGGTACTATCTGAAAGGTCAGAGGCGCTATGCATCAGGCTACACCGGCAGCTTCGTTTGCAGGAATGAGGCCGAGGGCAGCGGCTATCGGCGCTCCCCTCTGGGATTGAGGTAGGTTCTAAATCGAACGGCGTGGTAGCGCCCCTACGTGAGCTTTAGCACCAGGTGCACCGCCGTCGGATCCCGGCGCGGGCCCGGCCTAAAGCCAAACTTTCCAAAGACACCTATCATCGCCTTGTTTTCCGGCAGCACTTCCGCCGTCAATTCCAGCAGCCCGGCATCTCTGGCAATTTTGACGAGATGACGCATCAGGATTGAGCCGATGCCGCGTCCCTGCCAGGCGTCGATGACCACAAATGCCATCTCGGCCCGTCCTGGTTCGAAAATAATGTACCGGCCACCCCCGACAACGGCCTTGCGGCCGGCTTCCTCTGCGAGCGCGACAAGCGCGACATGGTTCTTGAAATCGATGTCCATGAAGTAAGCGCGCTCTTTATCAGAAAAGTGGCGCTTCATGACAAAGAAGCGACGCTGCAGCGATTGGGCGCTGGTCTTACCGACCGCAGCGAGCATATCCGCTTCGTCTTCCGGCCTAAGAGCGCGGATTTCGATTTCGCTGCCGTCACGGAGAAGCTCGTTTGCAGTGTAGTTGATGGTCTCGGACATGACGTGTCCCATCGCCGTCTCAAACGGAGTTTGCCGATGAAACCGTGACTGGCTGTCATTGGCTTGATCTGGATCAAGACCGTTGCTCGGGGGCGGCCGGTAGCTTGGGTGACATGCCCGTTCACAAATGAAGGCGCGTCCTTGAAAACCCTTCGCCAGTATTTGCCCGGAGACGATGTCGTCCAACTTGTGATCCGGCTCGGATTGCTGGCCTTACTGCTCCTCTGGACGTTCGTTCTGATCCGTCCATTCGTGCCGATCCTGGCATGGAGCATCGTCCTCGCCGTTGCGCTCTATCCCGTCTTTGGCGTGCTTTCCAGGCTTCTCGGGGGGCGCCCAAGGCTGGCCGCAGCCATTCTCACCATCATCAATCTCGGCATTGTCATCGGGCCGGCGACCTGGCTTGGCCTGAGTGCGTTGGACGGGGTGAGGGAGCTCGCCGGAAGTCTGAATACTGGTAACCTGGTGGTTCCATCGCCGCCGATAGCTGTCAAGGATTGGCCACTCATCGGTCCGCAAGTTTACGAACTCTGGACCCAAGCTTCCAACAACATTCGCGCGGCGCTGCGCGAGGTCGCCCCTCATCTGAAGCCGCTGGCCGGCACTTTGCTTGCACTCGCGGGCAATGCCGGCGTGGGTACGTTGAAGTTTCTTCTAGCCGTGGCACTGGCCGGGTTTCTCTTTCCCTACGCTTCGCAGCTCGTGGCGGCGGGCAGGGGATTCCTTTTCCGCATCGTGCCCGAACAAAGCGAACACTTCCTGGAATTGGCTGGAGCAACGATCCGTGCGGTATCGCAAGGCGTCATCGGCGTTGCAATCCTCCAATCTTTGCTGGCCGGTATCGGTTTCAAGCTGGCAGGCATTCCCAGTGCGGGCCTATTGGCCTTCGTGGTAATGCTCCTGACGATCGTGCAGATCGGCGCCGCGATCGTCCTGCTCCCCGTGATCATTTGGATCTGGATAGACAAGGATTTTACCACGGCGCTGCTGCTGACGCTGTTCCTGGGTATCGTCAGCGTGCTCGACAACATCGTAAGGCCGTTGGTGATGGGGCGAGGCCTGACAACGCCGAAACTCGTCATCTTCGTCGGGGTGGTCGGGGGAACGCTGGCACATGGAATCGTCGGTCTCTTTATCGGGCCGATCATTCTCTCCCTCGCCTGGGAGTTGACGGTGGCCTGGATACATGCCGACGGCGCGGCCGCGGCGTCACTGCCAGATGATCGTCGGACGTTGACCTAAATCAACGTTCCGCGACGCCCAGGCCCATTGAATAAATCAAACAATGAGGGCGCAACATGTCGACAGACACTGCAACGTCAGCAGGCGGCCCCATCTCAGGGCTTGTCGCTTCAGCCGTAGAATACATGGTCGATGCCGGACAAAGGAGCGTTCTCTTCCTTGACGTCATGCGTCAGCGGGGCGACCAGTACCGGGAACACCTTGCCCAAACCGCACCGCATGTTCTGCAGTATTCGGCTGAACTGATCATCGACGGCCGCAAGCTCGATGAGCCGGTAAATTATGCGCTCGTGCGCATCATTCCGCCCAAAGACGTCGAGATCGATCTCGACCGCCGACCGTTCATCGTGGTCGATCCGCGCGCCGGGCATGGTCCGGGAATTGGAGGGTTCAAGGCGGACAGCGAAATCGGCGTCGCGATGAAGGCGGGTCATCCCTGCTATTTCATCGGCTTCCTGCCGGAACCGATGCCTGGACAGACAATCGAGCGTATCGCGCGCGCCGAGGCTGTCTTCATCGAGCAAGTCATCAGCCGACATCCGCAAGCCGACGGCAAGCCGTGCGTGATCGGCAACTGCCAGGCCGGCTGGGCCGTCATGATCCTGGCGTCGCTGCGGCCGGAACTGTTTGGACCGGTCATCATCGCCGGCGCCCCGCTTGCCTATTGGGCAGGTGTGCATGGCAAAAACCCGATGCGCTATTCTGGTGGACTACTGGGAGGAAGCTGGCTAACCGCCCTAACGAGCGATCTCGGAGCCGGCAAGTTCGATGGTGCCTGGCTGGTGCAAAACTTTGAAAGCCAGAATCCCTCGAATACGCTGTGGACTAAGCAGTACAACGTCTACTCAAAGGTCGATACCGAGGCGGAGCGCTACCTCGAATTCGAACGCTGGTGGGGCGGACACGTCAACCTGAATGCCGAGGAGATTCAGTTCATCGTCGATGAACTGTTCGTCGGCAACAACCTCGCCGCTGGCCGGATCACGATGTCTGGCGGTCAGGCCGTTGATCTGCGCAATATCAGATCGCCGATCCTGGTATTCTGCTCCAAGGGTGACAATATCACGCCACCGCAACAGGCGCTCGATTGGATTCTCGATCTCTATGCCGACGTCGACGAAATCCGCGCCTACGGGCAGACGATCGTCTACACCGTTCACGAAAGCGTCGGCCATCTCGGTATCTTCGTGTCCGGCGGCATTGCCAAGAAGGAACATGCCGAGTTCTCCAGCAACATCGACCTGATCGATGTGTTGCCTCCCGGCCTCTATGAGGCAACTTTCGAGGCTAAGGATTCCGATACCACAAGCGCCGATATGGTCGTGGGGCAATGGGTGATGCGTTGCGAGGCCCGGACGCTTGACGACATTCGAACCATGGGCGGCAATTCGCCTGAGGACGAGCGGCGCTTCGCTGCAGCCAAACGCGTGTCGGAGATCAATCTCGCCGCCTACCAGAAGTTCCTCCAACCCTGGATCAAACGTATGGTGACGCCGCAGATGGCGGAGTCGATGCGCAATCTGCATCCGCTGCGGCTCCAATACGAACTCTTCAGCAGTCGCAATCCATTCATGCCCGCAGTGGAGTCGCTGGCGGAGAAGGTGAGCCAGGAGCGCAACCGCGTCTCGACGGAAAATCCGTTCCTGGCGTTTCAGGAGCAAGTCTCCAAGCAAATCGTTCAGGCACTCGACAGCTGGCGCGATTCCCAGGAGGCGCTCAGCGAAGCGGTGTTCCTCGCCGTCTATGGGTCGTCGGCAGTTCAGGCAGCGGTCGGAATCGATCCGCAGTCGGTACCATCGCGCCGGCAGGAAATGTCGACCAAACATCGCGAGATGCTGCGGGCGCGGATTACCGAACTGAAATCCAGGATCGGCGAAGGAGGCCTCCGGGAAGCGGCCCTGCGAGGCCTGCTGTATGTCGGGTCGGTGCGGGGGATGGTGGACGAACGGAGCCTTGAGGCGCTGCGTAACCTTCGTCGCAGCGACACCGGCGCGCGACTGACGCTGTCCCAGTTCAAGATGCTGGTACGCGAGCAGTTCTTCATGCTGCTTCTGGACCAGGAAAAGGCGTTGGCCGCGATTCCGAAATTGTTGCCCGAGAACTCCGACGCTCGACGTGCGGCCTTCGCCGCAATCCGCGAGGTCCTGTCTGCCAGCGCCGAAATCTCCGGCGAGGTCGCCAAGCGTCTCGAACGCGTCGCTGGTCTGTTCGGCGTCGATGCAGCGGAAGTACCGGAAGTGCGCCGAATTCACCAACGGTAGGGCAGCGGTCGGTAATTACGAGAGCATCGTGGAGCGCAGGAGAGGCAACGCGCTCGCCGGCACGCCAGTTTGATTTTGCCTCACATATCGGCCTGGCGCCGCCGCGATCACTTGAAAAAATTGTGTTGCCCGGAAAGCGACGTACCATGAACCCGCTCAGACGCCCGGAAGAAATTCTCGCCTACCGATCACTGCAGCAGATTCTGGCCGCGAAGCCACGAGATCTGTGGACGGTTGGCCCCCGGGATAACGTGCTCACGGCACTGCGCCTCATGGCCGAGAAGAACATCGGATTTGTCGTCGTCATGGAAGCCGCGGCGATTGTTGGCGCTCTTTCTGAACGCGACTGCGTGCGGCGCCTGGTGCTGGCCGGGAAGTCGCCAGAGGCCACACCCGTCGCGGACATTATGGTCCGGGACGTCATCAAAGCCGACCTGGCCCATACGTTTGCCGATTGTCTGAAGCTGATGCACACGCATGGCATCCGTCACCTGCCGGTGGCGGCCGCCAAGGCCACAAACATTCCGCTTGAAGTATTGCATCGGATAGCGGCGATGGCGAGCGGCGGCATGGACACGTTACCTCATAACGGGGCCGTCATCACGTTGCTCGCCGTGACGGGGTCTCGCCCACAGACAGGCCTATAAGGACGTGTTCGTGATCACGTTGACGAAAACCGCAGCAGTGTTCGTCGTTATCGCAGTGTATTATTTGACTGGGATCTACTAGTTGGCGGCAGGCGGAGACGGGCGGAACAAGACGGTATAGTCGACGATGAAACGAAATTCCGGCTGAACCTCGCGCACATTGCCCTGTTGCCAAAGAGACGAATATTGGGTCTTAAGGCGAAAACCTTTCAGGGGCCCTTCGGTAGGACGGTACTGTATCCAAAGGTCTAGCTCTCTCCGATCGGGAATTCCCACGTTGGTGCCGGGGTTGATGGCGTCCCAGCCATGCGTATACCACGCACCGGCGCTGACACCGGAAAGGCCAACCGTCCCAAAATCGTACGCTACGCTGGCGCCAAGGCCTTCTCATTGGCGTTGTCGAAAGACACCTGCTGCATGTCGGTGTAGTTGGGCTTGATGCCGTATTGCGAAAAAATCTTGGATTCATTGCCGGTGATCGAGCCTGCCGCGAACAGGGTCCATCCGGCATAAACCATCTGCGCCTTGGCAGAGGCCTGATAGGTCTGAAAAAAAGCTCCGGTGAGCAGGTTCGCCCCGACGCTTTGTTGTTCGATGACGTTTGCGCCGATGATCCAGTTTGGTAGCCCCTTCGGCTGCTTGAAGTCGTATTCTGCCTGAGCGAATGCCGTGTTGACGGTATCCTGGACGTGGTAGTCCATGGCCGTCAGCGATAGCCCGGCAATCGGCCGCCATCTGACCATCCCGAAGGCGGCACCGTGGTTGAAGACATCGCCGCCGGCCAACGCATCCGACATGGGGATGAAGTCGTTCGAGTCTCGCTGTTTTATAGTCCAGAGATAACCGACCGAGTAATCGTAGTTCCGGTCCTTGTCCGGCAGCGAGACCAAAGTCGTGCCTTCAAACGTGTTTGGCACCATGCGATTGTCTGAAGGGTTGATTAGAGGCGTGTCCACCAGTTGACGACCGCCACGAATTTCCTGGTCGCCGATTTGAATGCGCCCATAGATCTGCCCGAGTACGGCGATTGAATTCTGCGGCGGAGCCAGCAGCCTGGTGCCGCCCTCATCGGGCGGAGCGAACAGTGGCTGTGAGGTATAGCCGGCGATATGGATCCCGAACAGATCGCCGATAAGGCCCGATCGAAACGCCGCCCAGCCGCCACCCGCCAAGGCCTGCGACCTCGATCCATCAAAATTGTCACGCGTCAAATAATAGGTTCGAGCCACGAACTGCACCAGCGAATCGCGAAAGAACGCCGGCGTGTCTTTGGAATACTGCCAATAGATCTCGTTCATGTAAGGCTGGGGAGGGAATTTGTTCAAAGTCCAGGAAAGGCGCTCCTGATCCGCAATCTCGTTGCGATCTGCGGGCAGAAGTTGCTGCGCGCGGGATTCCGTGGGTATGCCGGCCAATCCCGCGCAAGTCCCGATTCATCCTGCGGTGAGAAGCCAGATTGGTCGAGAACTTGGACGATATGGTCGTTTTGGCCCAGATAGTAGCATATCGATCTCCTCGCACTCGTCCGCACTGCGCGCTTGCAGCCATAGGATCGAAGGAGGTCGCAAGACCATTTCATCGAAATGGGAAAGGGGCTTGGCCACCCTTGATCTATATCAATGACGGCGGTTTGGAATCCGGCCGTGTCAGCGGCACCACACATCTGCCAGTGAAGCTGACTTAACCGCCCAGTGGCGAAGATGGCCGCCGTAGCCAGTCGTCAGTCTACGACGTGATATCCGCCGTCGACATAAATGGTGTCGCCGGTAATAAGCTTGGCCGCGTCATGAACCAGGAATGCCGTTGCGGCGCCGACGTCTTCGATGCTCACCAGACGGTGCGTCGGCGCCTTGGTTCTCGCCTTTTCAAGTAACTTGTCAAACTCGGGGATGCCCGAAGTGGTGCGTGTCGCGAGCGGCCCCGGGGAGATGGCGTGCACGCGAATGCCTTTGGGACCAAGCTCGGCGGACACGTATCTCACTGCGCTTTCAAGAGCAGCGTTCGCCACTCCCATGATGTTGTAGTTCTTCACGACCGTCTGACTGCCGTAATAGGTCATCGTGAAGAGGGTGCCACCCTTTTTCATCAAGGGTTCGGCCAGTTCAGCCATTCGGAGGAACGTCCAACACGAGACCTGCATGGTGGTCAAAAAGCCCTCCAGAGGCACGTCGACGACTCGCCCGTGCAGCGCCTTCGGTGGCGCGAACGCGATCGAATGCACAACGAAGTTCAGCCTGACCACTCCCGTGCGATTCTGTCGAATACGGCTTCGATCTGGCCGGGTACACGGGCGTCGAGCGGCATCACGATCTTGGCGTCCAGCTCGTGGGCCAACGGCTCCACATACTTTTGGCTTTGTCATCCAGATAGGTGACGGCCAGATCAGCCCCAAAGGCGCGAAATGCCGCGGCACATCCCCACGCGATCGATCGCTCGTTTGCGATGCCTACCACCAGTCCCTTTTTCCCTTGCAGCAGCTTGGCCTTGACGGTGGGAATCAATCGAAGCTTCCCGTTCCCGCTCAGATCGACGGGATCGCCGCGAACGTATCGTTCCGCGGCCAGCTTCAGCGTGTTGAAGGCCTGGCGCCGATCCTTGGCCTCGACAGTCCGCGCTACTTCGCGGCCGTTGACGCCCAACTGCCCTTCGCCCCATGGAGCAACGTTGATTTCAAAGCGATCGCCACCCATGGCGGCGGAGAATTGCTGGATCGTTGCCCTTTGCCCACGGCCAGTTCCGCGTTGGGTACCCAATCGGCTTTCGTTAGCGGCATGGCGGTTCCTTTTCTTGCGGCGTGTCGTGCCGCTAGTTGGCGGTTCCGATGCTCCGCTTTGTCAGCTACTTCATGATCGTGTCTTGCTTGCCGAAGGCGCTTCGATAGATCATCCAGTACATTGCGCCGACGAGCCCGGCGCCACCTGCGATATTGCCGAGCGTGACCGGCACAAGATTGTGAAAGATTCCCGCCATGGTTATGGCCGACGCGTCGAAGTCAGGGGGGACGCTACCCGTTCGCGTCATCAGCCAGGCCAAAGGCAGGAAATACATGTTGGCGACACAGTGCTCGAAGCCGGCCGCTATGAAGGCTGAGACCGGAAATATCAGTGCACCAATCTTGTCGATCACCGACCGGCCGGCATAGGCGAGCCACACCGCCAGGCAAACGAGCAGGTTGCACAAAACTCCCTTGAAAAATAAGGTTACAGCGTCGGGCTGGATCTTCGCGGCGGCCGTACTCAAGACCGAAAGGCCAATGCGGCCTCCATTCATGTCGAGATGATGCGAAAGGAAGACCAGACCCACAAGTCCGATCGAGCCGATCAAATTACCAAAATAGACGACGACCCAGTTGCGCAGCATTTCCCTCGTCGACACGTCGCCGCTTGCCCACGCCATCACGATTAGATTGTTTCCCGTGAACAGCTCGGCTCCGCCAACCAGAACGATTACCAGTCCGAGCGAAAATGCCAGCCCGCCCATCACGCGCGCCGCGGCGAAACTCAGTTCCGCGTCACTGACGATGACGGTATAGTAGAGCGCGCCGAGTCCAATGCTGCCGCCTGCGATCACCGCGAGCATCAACGAAGCCAAGAAGGGAAGGTTGGCCTTCTTGACTCCGACTTTCTCGATAGCTTCCTTGATTTGGGCCGGGCTGTAAGCATTCAAATTGAAGATGGGTGGTTGTTGCGGCGGGGATGCCTGATCAGACATGCCGTGTCTCCTGTCCTCGGTCAATCAACCAGCGTAACCCTCTGGTGCGCCCTTAGCGCGGGTCTCTTGGTCACCTAGCCGCCGCCGCTCCCAACCATGAGGAGACCCACGATCTGCGCTGCGATCACCTTCACCAGTGTCATGGAAGGAAAGATCATGGCGTAACCAATGTCGGGGCGTTCGGTGGGAGCCATTTTGGTCGAATAGACGAGAATCGCCGGATTTCCCGTGGCGCCGGATGCCACGCCGACAAGATCATCGTACGGGATTTTCAGAGCGTAGTGTCCGACCAGCAGGACGATGAATACGGTCGTCAGGAGAACCGCAACCCCGATAAAGAGCATGGTAAGCCCGGATTCCGCGACGGTTCGAACGAAGGGTTGCCCCGCGTTGACGCCAACGGTCGCCAGGAACATCGCCAAGCCGAAATTTCTGAGGACGATGTTGGCCGGCAACGGCATGGTCCAAAGCATGGGGCCGGTGCGGCGCAATTTGCCGAGGATGAGAGCGACGATCAGCGGTCCGCCACCGATGCCGAGTGTGACGACACCCACTCCGGGAATTGGAATCGGAATGAGTCCGAGGAGCACGCCTAGGACCATGCCGATCCCGAGCGAGACGTAGCTGAATTCGGCCGCAGCCTTCACTGTGTCGCCGAAATGCCGGCGAATCTCCTCCTTTCGGTCAGGAGGAGTCAGGACGCCGACCCGGTCGCCGAATTCCAGCAACAGGTCCGGCGCCGGCACGAGGTCCGCATCGTAGCGACGAACATGCAATAGGTGGGTCGGATAGCCGGCAGGCATCGGAAGGCTGGCAAGGGGGACCCCAACCACGTTGGCCTTGCCAACGAACACCCGGATGTAGTCGAGATCGGCGCGGTCGCTGGCCAGGCGGCCGGGTTCCAGTTTCCCCAGCGTGGCGGCCGCCCGCGCAATTTCTTCATGCTGCTCCGCGACCACGAGAATAGCATCTCCGGCCGACAAGACCGTATCCGCCGTGGGAACGAAGTTATGCCCGTCCTTTCGAACCATCGTAACCTGCACATCGCCGAGCGCACCGGCCGTTAGCTCGTCGAGTCTCTTTCCCGCATGGGTTTCGCCGATCGAAATCTCGCCCATGTGGAATCGCTGCGCTTTGGCCGGAAACTTCGGCTTTACGATCCGGGTCATGAAGTAGATGCAAAGGATCGGGCCGATGACCCCGAAGGGATAGGCAATGGAATAGCCAATCGACGGATCTTTGTTCTTCATGACGTCGAGCGCCGCCTGGAGGGAGGCGGTACTGGTCATCGATCCGGCATAGATGCCGAGCGTATGCCCGATCTTGATGCTGAAAATGTGCCCGAGCCCAAGTGCGACGAGCAGGCTCGCCAAGCATGCCACAAGCGCCAGCAAATTGTACTTCTGCCCGACGCCGACCATGCCTTCAAAGAACTGCCTACCGTAGAGAATTCCGATTCCGTACAGGAACATGATCAGTCCGGTTAGCCCGATCGGCCCCGTGATCTGCGCTTTGGGCGCGAAGGCGCCGATAGCAAGACCCACGAAAAGAACAGCGCCGACGCCGAGCGAAAATCCGCCGACACTGATCTGACCAACCAGGTAGCCCAATCCGATCGCCAGAAACGCCGTCAGTATCGGCTGACTTCCGATAATCTCGCGAGCGAGGTCCAGCATGTCGGTTCTCCCCCAAAACCAGTTGTCGTCAACGCACCCGGCAGCCTGCGGCGCGAAACTGTCCAATGACCCGATTCACCAAGTCTCCGCTGGCGGACGGAGTGTCGAGAAGCTTGTAGTCAAGCCCCATCGACTTCCACTTGAAGGAACCCATCTGATGGAACGGCTGTACCTCGACCCATTCGACGTTCTTCATCGGCGCAACGAAGCGAGCGATGCCGTCGACGTTGGCGGGATCGTCGGTCTCGCCGGGGACGAGCGTGAAACGCACCCACACCGGCTTGGATAGCGAAGCTAGGCGCTCAGCGAATCGAAGTGTCGGCGCGAGGTCCCGACCTGTCACTCGGCGATAGGTGTCAGGATCCGAGCTCTTGATATCGAGCAAAATGAGGTCGATCGCCGACAGATACGAATCATCCGCGCGATCGCCCAGGAATCCCGAAGTTTCGATAGCGGTATGCAGGCCCATTTTCTTGGCGCCGGCGAAAATCCGCCGGGTAAAGGCAAGCTGCACCATCGGCTCGCCGCCCGATATCGTCAGTCCTCCGCCAAGACTTAGAACTGCCGGCGCAAAGTCGCCGAGCCGACGTAGTACCTGATCCGTCGACACGTAAGTGCCGTCCTTGAGGTGCCAGGTGTCCGGATTGTGGCAGTAAGTACAGCGCAGAAGGCATCCCGAGACGAAAAGCACGACGCGCAAGCCCGGTCCGTCATAGCGCGACGCCGTCTCGTAGGAATGGCAATACCCGAATGAGCCCGCTTCGTCCTTGATCTTGTCTTCATCAGGGGCATCGGGCGAAATCCCAACCCGGAGGTCGTAGC
The DNA here is from genome assembly GCF_018130205.1 of Bradyrhizobium sp. AUGA SZCCT0222. Classification (NCBI taxonomy): domain Bacteria; kingdom Pseudomonadati; phylum Pseudomonadota; class Alphaproteobacteria; order Hyphomicrobiales; family Nitrobacteraceae; genus Bradyrhizobium; species Bradyrhizobium sp. AUGA SZCCT0222. The sequence continues at coordinate 164,775 of NZ_JAFCLX010000013.1, read as the reverse complement.
GACTTCCGGGCTCGAGCGGCTGCTCCGTCGACATCATGGGCCTCGAGTCAGATTTGGCCGTGGAAAGTACGGCTGATCACATCCCTCTGTTGTTCCGGCGTCAGGCGAACGAAGTTCACCGCGTAGCCCGAGACCCGGATCGTGAGCTGCGGGTATTTGTCGGGATTCTTGATCGCGTCCTCGAGCTTCTCCCTGTCGATCACGTTCAGATTCATGTGGAAGCCGCCCCGCTCGAAATAGACGTCGAAAGCTTTAACGGCTTCATCAAGAAGCTGGCCTTCGGACAAATGCGCCTTTTGAGGAGCGATGGAGACGGTGTAGCTGATGCCGTCCTGCGCGTCCTTGTAGGGAAGCTTGGCGACGGACAGGCAGGAGGCGAGCCAGCCGTGGCTGTCCCGGCCGTGCATCGGATTTGCGCCTGGCCCGAACGGCTCGCCCTTGCGGCGGCCGTCGGGAGTATTTCCCGTGGCCTTGCCATACACAACGTTCGAGGTGATGGTGAGTACGCTTTGGGTATGCGTCGCGTTCCGGTAGGTGGGGTGTTTTCGTATCTTCACCATGAAGCTTGTGACGATGTCCGAGGCGATTTGATCCACGCGGTCGTCATTATTGCCGAACTGCGGGGTCGCCTTGTTGCCCTCGTTCTGATAGTCGACCACCAGGCCGGTCGCCGCATCGCGGGTGGCTCGGATCTTTCCATACTTGATCGCACTCAGGCTGTCGGCGACCACCGAAAGGCCGGCGATTCCAAATGCCATCGTTCTCAGGACGTCGCGGTCGTGAAGCGCCATTTCGAGACGTTCATAGAAGTACTTGTCGTGCATGTAATGGATGCAGTTCATCGCATGCACGTAGGTACGCGCCAGCCACTCCATCGTTGTATCGAACTTGGCCATCACGTCATCGTAGTCAAGGAAATCGCCCACGACCGGCAGTGTCTGGGGGGCAACCTGGTCGCCCGATATTTCGTCGCGGCCACCATTGATCGCGTAGAGCAGTGCCTTGGCGAGGTTGACGCGGGCGCCGAAGAATTGCATCTGCTTGCCTAGGCGCATTGCAGAGACGCAGCAGGCGATGCCGTAATCGTCTCCCCAGAACGGGCGCATCAGATCGTCGTTCTCGTACTGAAGGGCCGACGTGTCCCGGCTGACCTTGACGCAGTAGCGCTTGAATGCCGCCGGCATGTGGTTAGACCAGAGCACCGTAATGTTCGGTTCCGGCGCCGGACCGAGGTTGTACAAGGTGTGCAGCATGCGATAGCTGCTCTTGGTCACGAGGGCGCGTCCGTCCAGATCCATGCCACCGACGCATTCGGTCGCCCAATAGGGATCGCCGCTGAACAGCGCATCATAGTCCGGTGTGCGCAGGAACCGGACGATCCGGAGCTTCTGGACCAACTGGTCCCAAAGCTCCTGCGCCCGCGCTTCATCGAGGACCGCGCCCTTCAGGTCCCGTTCGATATAGATATCGAGGAAGCTCGAGATGCGACCGATGGACATCGCCGCGCCATTGGCCTCCTTGATCGCGCCGAGATAGGCAAAATAGGTCCACTGAAACGCTTCCTGCGCATTCGCGGCCGGCTTCGATATGTCGCAGCCGTAAAGCTGGGCCATTGAGGCCAGGTCCTTGAGCGCGCGCACCTGCTCGGACAGTTCTTCGCGTGACCGGATGATTTCGTCGGTCGGCCACATGCCGTCGATCTGTTCCCGCTCGACGCGCTTGGCCTCAAGGAGCCGGTCGATCCCATAGAGGGCCACGCGCCGATAATCGCCGATGATCCGCCCGCGGCCGTAAGAGTCGGGAAGGCCCGTAATAATCCCTGACCGTCGACAGCTCATGATCTCCGGCGTGTAGGCATCGAATACGCCATCGTTGTGCGACTTTCGATACTGCGTGAAGGCCTCATGAACGCCCGGATCGGGATCGAAGCCTGCGGCCTTGAGGCCCGTCTCAACCATGCGGAGCCCGCCAAAGGGGAAGATGGCCCGCTTGAAGGGCTGGTCCGTCTGCAGACCCACGATCACTTCGTTGCCGCGATCGATATAGCCGGCCTTATGTGCAAGTAGCGTCGAAGGAGTGGCGGCATCGACCGCGAGGACGCCCTTCTTCCTTTCATCCGCGAAGTAAGGCTGCAGTTTCTCCCAAACCGCCAAGGTGCGCTGAGTTGGTCCGGTCAAAAAGTCCTCATTGCCCGGGTAAGGCGTGACGTTCCGGACGATGAAGTCGCGAACGTTGATGGATGTGGTCCAGTCCCCGGGCCGAAAAGCGCTCCAGCAATCGTCCGCACCGGCCTGCTTCCGTAGAGCTGCGCTTGCCTTCATGGTCGCTCTCCCAGTTGTATTCGATGGTTGCTTTGGCGCGCCAGCGATCGATCCAGGACCGCCGCAATCGTGCATGTGATGATCCGAGCATCGTGGCGCTGGGCCTCCGGCGTTTGATCTATGTCAAGTAAAACGCCGTCGAACATTTTCCGAGCTAGGCCGCCCCCGGCGGCAGAACTTGGGGATCCGTACTTTTTGATGCAACCAGACTGTCGGTGTCTTGTGCGCGTTCAGACTGGGATTGGCTTGCACTGGAAGCCGAACCATTGACCTAGATCAAAGCCCGATGGTGAACGGCGCGTCTGATCCAGAAAGATCCGGAGCGATGCCATGTCAGCCGATACAGCGAAGAAGCCCTCAGCGAGAAAATATGACCATCTGATCGCGGCAGCCCAAGCGGTGCCGCCGGCATCGACCATCGTCGTGCATCCCTGCGACGAAACGTCATTGCGCGGCGTTGTCGACAGTGCGGCAGCAGGCATTATCCGGCCGGTGCTGGTTGGACCCGAAAGGAAGATCAGAGATACCGCGAGTAGATACGACCTCAACATCTCCGGGATCGAGATCGTCGATACGCCGCATAGCGACGCCGCGGCGGCGAAAGGTGTTGAACTCATCCATGCCGCCAGGGGCGAGATGCTGATGAAGGGCAGCCTGCACACCGACGAGCTGATGCGCAGCGTCACGGCAAAGGTGGGTGGACTGCGGACCGACCGGCGGATCAGCCACGTGTTCGTGATGGACGTGCCGGCCTATGCCGAGACGCTGTTTGTGACGGACGCAGCCATCAACATCTTCCCCGATCTCGACGCCAAGCGGGACATTATACAAAACGCCATCGATCTCTATACGCAAGCCGGTTTTGGCAAGTTACCGCGTGTGGCAATCCTGTCGGCAGTCGAGACCGTCACCTCCAAGATTCCTTCCACCATCGAAGCAGCAGCGCTTTGCAAGATGGCAGATCGCGGGCAAATTACTGGCGGCTTGCTCGATGGCCCCCTTGCTTTCGACAACGCGATCGACGTGGAAGCGGCGCGCATCAAGGGAATCAAATCCGAGGTCGCAGGCCGGGCGCAGATATTGCTCGTTCCAGACCTCGAATCCGGCAATATGCTGGCTAAAAATCTGGCCTACTTCGCCAAGGCTGACGGTGCCGGCATCGTGCTCGGCGCCCGGGTGCCTGTCGTGCTGACGTCGCGTGCGGACACGGCGCGGGCGCGGATGGCTTCCTGCGCGGTGGCCGCACTTTATGCGCATGCCAGGCGCCAACATGCACCGACAATTGCCGCGTGATCGCCATGGACACGATCCTTGTTGTCAATGCGGGGTCTTCAAGCGTCAAGTTCCAGATATTTTCTGTCGAGGGAGAGGGGCGGCTGCAGCGGCAGATCAAGGGCCAGGTGGACGGTATCGGCAGTCGTCCGCGGCTTCGAGCCAGCGGCGCGAATGGTGATTCGCTGGCCGACCGCGCCTATCAAATTGATCGCATGCCAGACGTTTCGGCCGCGCTCGGTACGGCGGGTGAGTGGTTACGGAATGAACTTCGCATCAGTCCCATGGCGGTGGGACATCGCGTCGTTCATGGCGGCCCGGACTATGATCGGCCGGTGCTGATCGACTATGGCGTCGTGGCGCGACTGGAGCGGTTCGTGGCCCTGGCTCCGCTTCATCAGCCGCACAATTTGGCTCCGATCCGCTCGCTTCTGACCAATTTCCCAACGCTTCCGCAGGTGGCCTGTTTCGACACCGCATTTCACCGCACGCATGACGCAGTCGCCGACCATTATGCGATACCGCATCGGCTTCATGCCGAAGGCGTTCGACGTTACGGATTTCACGGTCTCTCCTACGAATACATCGCGAAGACACTGCCGCAAATCGCGCCTGATATCGCCAAGGGCCGTGTGATCGTGGCGCATCTCGGTAGCGGTGCTTCAATGTGCGCGCTGAAGCAAGGACTCAGCGCCGAGAGCACGATGGGATTCACGGCTCTCGACGGCCTTCCTATGGGAACGCGCCCGGGACAAATCGATCCCGGCGTCGTGCTCTATCTCATCAGCGAAAAGGGAATGTCGGCGTCCAATGTGCAGGACTTTCTCTATCGCGAATGCGGCTTGAAAGGCCTTTCTGGCATCAGCAACGATATGCGGGAGCTGGAGGGGAGCGCTGATCCACATGCAAAGCTGGCCGTCGACTATCTTGTATACCGCATCGGTCTCAACGCGGGCATGCTTGCGGCGGCGTTGCAGGGCGTGGACGCTTTCGTCTTCACGGCCGGCATCGGAGAAAACTCGGCGCGAATTCGGGCAAGTATCGTAAATCAGCTCGGATGGCTCGGTGTCACGCTCGATCCAGCCGAAAATGCCCGTCACGCGCGGCTGATCTCTCGGTCGGACAGTCGTATTCCGGTTTACATCGTGCCGACCGACGAGGAGTTGATGATCGCGCAGCATACCCTGTCCCTGCTGTTGAACAGGCCATCGCCCAGCCCCAGACATGAGAGGGCGTCATGATCCCCGTATTCCCGGATACCAAGGTTGCCCTGAAGGGCAAGAAAGGCCTGATCGTCGGCATCGCCAACGACCAATCGATCGCCTGGGGATGCGCCAAGGCATTTCGCGCGCTTGGGGCGGATCTCGCGGTCACCTACCTGAACGCTCGTGCGAAAAAGCACGTCGAGCCGCTGGCCAAGGCATTGGAGGCACCGATCTTCATGCCCATGGATGTCATGGTCGAGGGCCAAACAGAGCAGGTGTTCGACCGGATCCAGAAGGAGTGGGGGCAGCTCGATTTCCTGCTGCACTCAATCGCCTTCTCACCCAAGGAGGCGCTGCATGGACGCGTGGTGGATGTCAATCGCGATGGCTTCCTCAAGACCATGGATGTCTCATGCTGGTCGTTCATGCGAATGGCTCATCTGGCCGAACCGTTGATGAAGAATGGTGGAACCATTTTCACCATGACCTACTATGGCAGCCAAATGGTGGTAGAGAATTACAATGTGATGGGCGTCGCTAAAGCAGCGCTTGAAGCTGCTGTCCGCTACGTGGCTGCTGAACTAGGCCCAAAAGGCATCCGAGTTCACGCGATCTCGCCTGGACCGCTCGCTACGCGTGCCGCGTCGGGCATCCCGGAATTCGACGAGTTGATGGACAAGGCGCAATCGAAGGCGCCGGCGCGCAGCCTCGTCAGCATCGACGACGTCGGCAACGCAACGGCATTTTTGGCGCTCGACGGTGCTAAGCTCATTACGGGAAGCGTGCTCTACGTCGACGGCGGATATCACATCATCGATTGAGCGAGCTGGCGCGGCGCGCCGTTTAGCGATAGTGCAAGGCAATCAGCTCGGCGATGCAAGCGGGGCGCTTGCCATCCTCGATCTCGATCATGAGATGATAATTTACGCGCAAGCCATCCGGCGGTACGTCTTCCGCTTCGGAGATCGAGACGCGACCCCGGAGCCTCGTGCCTGCCGGCACCGGCGCCAAATAGCGGATCCGATCCGCTCCGTAGTTGAGGGTGTTCCGCACGCCCTTGAGACCGACCACCGATCGGATGAAGAGTGGCGCGAGCGCGAGTGAAAGCAGGCCGTGCGCAATGGTCTTGCCACTGGGCAGTTCCTTCCTGGCGCGCTCCTGGTCGACGTGAATCCACTGTTCGTCGCAGGTCGCCTCCGCGAACATGTTGATACGATCCTGGGTCACCTCAATCCAGTCGCTGACGCCGATCTCGCTTCCGACGGCGGACTTGATCTCGTTGAGGTCGCTGAATATCCGCATGCTTCATAATCCAGTCAAATCTGCATTTCCGGAACGGAGTTAGGAATGATGAGTTCGGCCTCAGTGACGGCCATAACCTCCGCGATGCCGACGCCGGGCGCTGTCTCCAGCAGAGTCGCTCTGCCATCCGGAAACGCGATTACCGCCATGTCGGTCACGACCAGGCTTACCGGCCGCGCAGAGGTCAATGGCAGGGTGCATTTCGCCACGATCTTCGATTTTCCCTTGGCGGCGTGTTGCATGGCGACGATGACCCGCTTGGCGCCGCTGACGAGGTCCATTGCTCCCCCCATGCCGGGCACCATCTTGCCAGGGATCATCCAGTTGGCGAGATGTCCATGCGCATCGACCTGAAGGCCGCCAAGCACGGTGACATCGACATGGCCGCCACGGATCAATCCGAAGGACATCGCGCTGTCGAAGGTGCTGGCACCAGGCAAGGCACTGATCGGGCGGCCCCCCGCATCTGTCAGGAGCGGATGAGCCATTCCTTGCTCCGGTATAGGGCCGGTTCCGATCAATCCGTTTTCCGACTGGAAGAATACTTTGAGTTCAGGCGGAACATAGTTGGACACCAGCGTGGGAATTCCGATTCCGAGGTTCACGAGGTTGCCGCTATGGAGTTCCTTTGCGACACGCCGGGCGATGATTGAGTGTCCATCCATGGGCTCACCCGTTCGTAACGAGGTAGTCGACAAGCGGCGCCGGGGTTACGACGTGGTCGGGTGCGATGACGCCAACAGGGACGATGTGCTCCGCGGTCACGATGACGGTGTCGGCGGCCATCGCCATGATGGGGTTGAAGTTACGCGCGGTCAGCGCGTAGGTGAGGTTGCCGAGGTAATCCGCCAGAAAGGCGTGGACCAGGGCGAATTTCGCCCGCAGGGCGGTTTCGAGCAGAAATGTCGTTCCTGCGACCTCGATCTGACGTTTGCCCTCGGCAACCAGGGTACCGACGCCGGTCGGCGTGAGCACGCCTCCGAGGCCGCAGCCACCGGCGCGAATGCGCTCGACAAACGTACCCTGTGGTACCAGATCGATGGCCACCTGCTTGGCCAGCATCTGCTGCTGCGCCTTCGGATTGAGACCTATATGGGTTGCGGTCAGGCGTGATACGAGCGTCGCATCGAACAGCTTGCCGACGCCTTTCCCTGGTACAGCAGCGTCGTTACTGATCACTTCAAGGTCGGTTTTGTTCTGCCTGACGACCTCGTCGAGCAGGCGTTCCGGTGTTCCGACACCCATGAATCCGCCGACCATGATGCTCGCACCGACTGGGATCATCGCAATGGCTTCTTCAACGCAGATGGCCCTCATGATTTTGAAACTCCAGCCAGCAAGCGATCAACGAAGGGGCGGACGTGACGGTGATGTTGAGAAGGCCGATCTGCGCGCCGTTGATCTGTATCAAGGCTTTTCGCTATTCTGCGCGCAGCAATGTTACGTCGACTCTTTCGAGCGCTTGGGACGATAGCTGGCCGGTTTCCGCGTGACGCCTTTCGAAGGTTGCTCTCACGGCGTTACGAACGAGCTCCTGCCTCCTTCAGAAAAAGGATTTTCGTCTGGATCAGGAGAGGCAATTTCGGATCGCGATGATATTACCCATTCAATTCGGCTTGTCAGCCGGATACGAACTAGATGGGCAGCGCGTCGCTGAACGGTCCTATTCGTCAGGAGAGGGCGATGGCGCTTCAATTCCTGGTTGGCTGTATCGTTAGCGTGATCATCATCATGATCCATGCGCTGGTGACCGTCGGGGCGGTCGGCATTGCCCGCTCCGCGGCGCTGCGACACTCAGTGTGGCCAAGATCGCACTTGATGGCCGTGATGGTCGTGACCGCGGTGGCCCTGATGGTGGCACACACACACTGGAAGTGCTGGTTTGGGCGACGGTCTACGCAATCGTCGGCGCGGCGCCAGCCAGCAGCGATCTGATCTATTTCGCTTTCGTGAACTACACCACGCTAGGTTACGGCGATATCATGCCTGTGCAGGGATGGCGGCTGACGGGACCGATCACCGCGATGAACGGCATCCTGATGTTCGGCTGGTCAACGGCCGTCCTGTTCGAGGTGCTGCGCAAGACCGTGGATCACCTCGGGTTGGCGGGCGCTCCCTGAATCAGTGCTGGAGATCGAGGCTCGCCAGCTGTCCGCGATCCAGGAGCACGATCTGGCGTTGATTGGTGCTGACGAACCCGATGATGCCAAGTTCATGCAACCGCGATAGCGCGCGGGAGACGGTCTCCAGCGTCAGGCCCAAATAGTCGGCAATGTCGCGCCGCGACATCGGCAACGGCATCACGCCGGCTGCCGTGATCCGGTGGTCCATCTCGATCAGGAAGGCGGCGACCCTCTCCAGCGAAGTCTTGCGGCCGAGCAGCAGCATGTGGTTTTCGGCGTGCTGAAGGTTGTTCGTGGTCATGCTGAGCAGGTTTCGCGAGACCACTGCGTCGCTCTCGGCCACCAACTCGAGGCTGCGCCGCTTGATCAGGCGAACCGTGGTGTCAATGATGGCCTCCGCCGTAAACCGATGCTCGCTTCCGTTCTCAAGTCCGAAGATGTCGCCGGCCAGGTGAAAAGCACCGATTTGGCGCCGGCCGTCCGAAAGCAGCTTGTAAGTTCGCACAGCTCCAAGCTTGACCTGATAGACGTATTCCGCTGGCTCCTTCTCTCCAAATATCTCGGTTCCCTTTTTGTAGTTAAATTCGCTTAAACTAACGATTGGATTTGAGCCACTCTCCATGCCGAGTGCGCCGAGGGTGCTGGGACGGGATGCCGTGTCGGCCGTGGTCCGGACAAACATGGGTTCACTCCTCAACTGGCGGCTTTTCGCAGTACCCGACATGGGTGAAACAATTTGTCGCGGGGGGAATGCGTCGCTGCCCTTGCTTCGACCGAAGCTCATCTTGGATGAAAGCAGGACATCAAACTATTGTCCCAAGGTTCATTGTCCCAAAGGACAACCAGCAGTATCGTGTGAGGATTGAGAGCGCATGATTCCGACACCGAAACAAATGCCCGGTATTGGACATTGGACATTCATTGCGAAGTTGCTTTGAGCCCGAAGCGCGGGGTTCGGTTGACGGCTAGGAGGGGACAATGCCTGGCCTTGTTCACGTCGTGGACGACGACGCATCGTTCCGGACAGCGATTGAACGCCGGCTGAGGCACGCCGGCTATGACGTCGAGACCTTTTCGTCGGCACAGCAACTACTTGACCGCCTGCCGGGCGTCGAAAGGCCGGCATGCATCCTGCTCGACCTCCAGATGCCGGGGCTGAGCGGCCTTGAGCTGCAAAGCCGGCTCACCGATCTCGGTTCGATCCTGCCGATCGTTTTCGTCACCGGGCATTCCGATGTTCCGGCGACCGTACAGGCCATCAAGGCGGGGGCAGAGGACTTGCTGACCAAGCCGGCATCGTCAGAGCACCTGATCGCGGTCATCGAGCGGGCCATGACGCGATATGAGACCGCGCACAGCCACAGGAGCGAGCTCAATTCATTTCTCGCGCTTGTTGCAACGCTGACGCCGCGCGAGCGCCAGGTTTTTGATTTGATCGTGCGTGGCAAGATCAACAAGCAGATTGCCAATGAGTTGGGAACCACCGAGCGCACCGTGAAGGCGCACCGTCATGAGGTGATGGAGAAAATGCAGGCGGAGTCGCTTCCGGAATTGGTATCGAGAGCGGCGCGACTGGGTATGCTGGACTCCAATGCCAACAACGGCAAATAGGGACATTTCAGTTCGCTGTTGAAGTTCCTGCTCCGGTCACCCTGTCCAAGAGGACAATATGAAGGGTTGCTGACAGGGTGCTAATGATACGCGACTAGTGGCTTGTGCGTTGGCCAACAAGGGCTCCCGGACAAGTTGGCGTGCAGCAGGATGTTTTCTGAGGTTGCTTAGAACCTGGAAGGCAAAGAACCTTGTCGATCCGCAATTCAATTTTTGTCGTTGATGATGATCTGTCAATGCGCAAAGGCATGGAACGGTTGCTGAGCGAACACGGCTATGACGCAATCCTATTCGAGTCCGGAGCCGATCTGCTCAGTTGTGCTGATTATGATGCGGCCTTTTGTATTGTCCTGGATATCGACTTAAATGGCGAGTCCGGCATCGAGTTGCGGAGGCACCTGGCCGACAAGGGATGCGTATTGCCGGTCATCTACGTAACCGGTAACGACAGTGAGACGAACCGCGCGGCGGCAATCGGATCGGGCTGTATCGCTTACCTTACCAAGCCGTTTGCCGCGACTTCGCTCATCGAAACCATCCAGAAAGCGTACGCTGTCGCTTAGGCGATCATCTGCTCATTCGTCAATGTCCTGGTCGAAGATTTGCGCGGGTGCACCTTTGTGAACAGCGGCGAATTGACCAAGTGGCAGCGACGTCGTGAGTGACAACAGGTTTGAATCGACGAACTCCAGCCGCAGTGTTTGCCCTGAATTCATTTCCTGGATCATCTTCGAGTCTGCCGCGGCGCCTGCAATACACGCGTTGGTGAGGCACCAGGTATAAGGCACATTAAAGGGCTTGCCCTGGTCGATCGCGAGAGTAGCAGGCTTCGGCAGATACATGCCGACAGGGCAGAACACCTGCACCCGTGCCGTGGCGTCGCCTTCACGTTCGACGACATCGACACGGACCGCCATTTGACCAGTCGGGAACGTGCCTGCGATCGAGGTCCGGCAGATCATTTTTGCGCCGCCAGGCTTGAAGCAAAGCTTCTTCCAATCGCTGTAGGTGAGGTCTTTCACCTCTCGCTGTCCACGAGGTGCGATTTCGCTCGCCGCAGGTGCGGCGGCCGAATTTTGTTGCGACATAGTGGACTGGGCGAACGCAGCGCTCCCGACGGCCGTCAGCAAGAGCGCTCCGGACAGGAACCTCTTGGGATTGCCCTGCGGTTCGGTACGATGTGAACGCGTCATGGCTGCTCCTCCAGGTGGTACCCGTTCTCTACCTCTGTTGATCCAGAAATTTCGACACGATCGGCGACCAGATTGGGATAGCGTCGCCGGACCCGACAAAAAAATGTCCATCACTGCCAAACGGCGGTAGCAAATGGTAATCGGCCTTGCCGCCTGCAGCGCTAAAGGCGGTGTGCATGCGTTTCGACAGGGCCGGACCGAAGTAGGTGTCGTTTTCGATATAGATCCACAGCATCGGCACACGTGAAGTGCGGCCGAAATCGCCCGTTGCTTCGACCAGTTTGTCGGGCGCGCAATTGTTGTTTGGCTTTCCGTCGACACGGCCGCCTCGGCCGGCGGCAAAGATGATGATCGCTTTAATCTGTGGCGGGTTCAGGCTTGAAAGCGCGATCGAGGCCCACCCGCCGGCGGATTGCCCGACGACAATGACGTCCTTCGGCAGGATGCGTTTCTCGGCGGCCATGTAGTCGATGATCCAGAGGTCGACCTGGGCAACCGCAAGGCCGGGCGCATGGAAGTTGGGATTGCTGCACTTTCCGACCTTCGAGAAGAATGGCCCGTAAAGACCATGCTCGGGAATGTCGATAGCCGCAGCGCCATACCCGCTGCCGACGGGGGCCACCACGAGATAGCCGCGTTGAGCGAACCAATTGGCGGCGTCGCGAAATTCCACAAGCGGGAAAAAGCCGCGGCTTGCAGGAGTCATCGAAACGCCATGGTTCATGATGGCGAGCGGGAACGGTCCGTCACCAACCGGTCGCACCACGTAGGCGAACATCGGGAGCGGCAGGGGCAGCGCCCATATCTCTTCCTGGATTGGGCGGGATGCAGCCTGATCTTCCGCACGCGCCGGCGTGATCGAGGCACCAAAGAGCAGCAGGAGCGCGGCGATCAGGCTACGCAAGCTTTGCGGGTGCATGTCGCGCCTCCCCTGATTGTCGTTACCGAAGCAGCAGAACGATTTGCGAAGCAGTGCAGATGAAGCACCTGGCACTGGCCATGGTCGCATCCCCGCGCGGTTCAATCGCGCATCGATTTGATTGCCCTGAACGCGTAGAAAGCTTGATCCAGATCAATCCGTGTCGGGTTTGGGGCGTCGCTTATGGACCCTCACAGGACCCGCGACGGCTTGCGTCTTGACATGAGTTCTCTGGATATTGCGGCCAGTCCGCCGATACGCCGCGACGAAACGATGCAGGTCGCGCTGCCGCTCGCGTTCGCCGGCGGCTATCTCGACGCCTACACCTGGATCATCCACGGCGTGATGGCCAATGCGCAGACGGCAAACCTTGTTCTGCTCTGGGTCTACGGCACGAACGGCGAATGGGCGCGAGCCCTTCACTTTGTTCCTCCGATGCTCGCGTTGGCGGTGGGTATCGTGATGGCTGGATGTCTGCGAATAACGGCAGGAGAGCGGGCCAGTGCGATCAGCACGCTCATCGAGATTGTGCTCGTCGCGGTCGGCGTCCTGCACAATCGCCTTCCGGATTTGGCGGGCACGCTGGGCATTTCGTTTGTTGCCGCCATGCAAACCGCAACCTTCACCAGGGTCGAAGGCGTGACCTACAGCTCGGTCATGATCACCGGCAATCTACGCCAGGCGATCGAGGGGCTGTTCGCTGTGGTCTCCGGACAATTTGGCTCGCTTCGCCGCCCCGGTATCATCGCCGCACTGTGCGTCGCTTTTGGCATCGGGGCCGCCGTCGGCGCTTCCGCAACGAAGGGCATCCCGGGCCTCGCCCTTGGTCTGCCCGTGGTGGCACTATTGATCGTCCTGTTCCGCTGCGAGACCCGCCCCAACGAGGAACGTCGATGACACCAGGGTCATTTCAGCGAGCGGGCTGGAGACGGATTTTCCCGCCGTTGATCTGGCTTGCCGAGTATCAGCCAGCCTGGTTGCGACATGATGCGATCGGCGGCGTGACGCTGGCTGCTTATGCAATCCCGGTATCATTGGCCTATGCAGGTCTTGCCGGGTTACCGCCGCAGGTCGGCATTTACGGCTATATGCTTGGCGGCTTGGGCTATGCTCTCCTCGGTTCGTCGCGTCAGCTCGCGGTCGGACCGACCTCCGCGATCTCGCTCATGATTGCCGGCACCGTCGGGTCCCTGGCCGGAGGCGACGCGATACGATTCGCGCAAATCGCCAGTCTCTCGGCCTGCGCTGTGGCGCTGCTTTGCCTGATCGCCTGGCTATTCAAGCTCAGCATCCTTGTCCGCCTCGTCAGCGACAGCATCCTCGTCGGCTTCAAGGCGGGGGCGGGACTCACAATCATCATGAGCCAGTTGCCGAGCCTGTTCGGCGTGGCCGGCGGCGGCCACAACTTCTTCGACCGTGCCATCCGGCTTGCCGGCCAAGTCGGCGACGGCAATCTGCTCCTGTTGGCAATTGGGCTCACTGCGATCCTGCTTCTGCTCCTTGGCGAACGATATCTCCCGGGCAGGCCGGTCGGGCTGACCGTGGTGGCATTGTCAATTCTCCTGGCGACCTTGTTCGGTCTTCCATCACTGGGCATAGCTGTTACCGGCAATATCCCGGCAGGACTCCCGGCGTTCAAGGTGCCGACGTTCGGGATGCTCGAATTCGACGAGTTATTTCCGATCGCCGCGGGCTGTCTGCTGCTGGCCTACATTGAAGGTGTTTCGGCGGCGCGTAGTTTTGCCAGCAAGCATGGATACAGCCTCGACGTGCGGCAGGAATTCCTGGGGCTGGGAGCCGCCAACCTTGCTGTCGCGTTTGGCCATGGCTATCCCGTCGCCGGCGGCTTGTCGCAATCGGCCGTCAACGATACCGCAGGAGCGCGCACGCCGCTGGCCTTGGTGGTGTGCTCGCTTGCCCTTGCGCTTTGTCTGCTGTTCTTTACGGGCTTGCTGACCAACCTTCCCAAGGCTGTACTGGCGGCCATCGTCTTCGCTGCCGTCTACAAACTGGTCGACGTCCGTGCGCTACTTCGCATGTGGAAAGTCAGTCGGATTGACTTTTATGCCGCGGCGATTGCGCTGGTGTCCGTGCTGCTACTCGGAATCCTGCAAGGCGTCCTGCTTGCTGCCCTTGCATCCATCTTCCTGCTGCTTGGCCGCGCGTCGCAGCCCAACATAGCGTTTCTCGGTCGGCTTCCCGGAACCGGCCGATATTCCGACACCGCCCGGCACGAGGGCGTGGAGCCGCTGGTCGGTGTTATCGCATTCCGGCCTGAAGCGTCGCTGCTCTATATCAATGCCGAGACAATACTGGACACGGTTCTGAACGCGCTTCGAAAATCGAGTGACGTAAGGCTGGTTGCCTGCGATCTTTCGGCGTCCCCCTATATCGATCTGGCCGGGGCGCGAATGTTGCTTGATCTGCACGATGAGTTGGCATTGCGCCGTGTGTCGTTCATCGTTGTAGGCGCGCATGCACAGTTGCGCGCCCTACTACGTGCGGAAGGGTTGGCGGACAAGACGGACAGCGACGCATGGCTCCGGACGCTCGACAGCGTGCTGGAAGACGGCAAGATCGAGCAGCGATCCGGTTTCGCGGCGGAACGGTCGGGTAGTCCGCGACTCTAGCAGGTTGGCGCCGATCCAGGTCGAGTGTGCGCCGGCGGTACGCCGCAGAGAAATCCTCAGCCCGATTGCGTTGCGAATGCCCATCCGGCGCTGCTTGGCGCATTTTCTTGGGAGAGCCCCGACCTTGACTTGGATCAAGGGAGTGCATGGGCGGGGAGGCATTGATCCGACGAGCCGTCACCCCTCGCAAGGATCGGGAGAGAGACATGTCGAAGGACACCAAGCCCGCACAGAAGCGCATCGATCAGTTCCTTTCCGGGCCCGGCGGACGGGCCGACGACTGGCGTGATCTGGTTGAAGGCGCCAAGGTGTGGGCTCGGGGCGGGAATCGCGCGAATTTCGATGCCGCGCTGGCGGTTCTGTCGGTGACGGAAGAGTTTCACGGCTATCCGGGCCTGCAGCTGATGGCGGCGTTACGGGAAGCCGGTTCGGCCGGAGACGCTGCGGCTTCGCTTGCCCTGACGACACGGATTGCGCACGCTTTGACGACGAGGTCCTTCCGTCAGCACGCCGGCGACTGGAACCTGAAAGATGACGGCAATGGGGAAGCTCCCGACCTGGTGCCGACGACGTTCGCGCAGCAAACCGGGCGCCGTCCCTATTTCGAAACCCTGATCGTCACTGGCCTCTCGACCAGCGACTGGCCGGCACTCGCGACCGAGTGGCGAGCCGCCTGGCTCGTTTCGAGGAGAGAACGTTGAACGCGCAGCTTCATCGATGGGCAAGCATCATCTGCCCTTCTATTGAAGCCGCCACTGATTGGGATTCAAGGGGAAGCCGATGGCTGCACTTCGAAAGCTCCTGCTTGCCATGGCGATCACGGCGGACGCCGGCTTATTGTCGCTGCAGGAGGTGAAGGCGTTCGAGCTCACCGGCGCATGGGCTACCAGTGCAGAGCAATGCAAGAAAGTGTTTGCCCGGA
This sequence comes from Bradyrhizobium sp. AUGA SZCCT0222, assembly GCF_018130205.1. Classification (NCBI taxonomy): domain Bacteria; kingdom Pseudomonadati; phylum Pseudomonadota; class Alphaproteobacteria; order Hyphomicrobiales; family Nitrobacteraceae; genus Bradyrhizobium; species Bradyrhizobium sp. AUGA SZCCT0222. The sequence goes on along the minus strand of NZ_JAFCLX010000013.1, from coordinate 149,277 downwards.
AAGGTCGCGCGAACCAGGTCACCTTTACGAATTTTTCCGGCGTCTACGGCGGCGGCTTCATCGTCGAAGCCAATCGCCTGAGGGGGAAGTTCGAGAACTGCTCAATCAAGTCGAAGAAGGAAACCGGTCAAAACGTCAATATGGTCGTCGCTTGCGCCTCGGGTATCATGCTTTCAAACGTCCAGTTTTTCCTGAAGATACTTGATGACAACACCATCTCCCGGGAGTTTCCGGGGATGGACGAAATGGAAGTAAAATATCACCGCTGTCAGATCTAGGGTGTAACATCCCGATCACGACGCGTTGCTGAAGGCAGCGTTTGCACTCGGGTGAGACCGTCCGCTGCAGTATGATTCGCGCTCGAATTGTGCTCGAATGCACCGCTCGGACGACCGGGGTAATAGCATGAGCGGACGCATCCAGATCGGAGCGATCTGGCCAGTCCTGGCCGTTCGTCTCTGCGTCTGTCTCATGATTCTGGCTGCGATGTTGCCTGGATCGGCTAGCAGTGCGCCGCAGGGGGAACCCAAACGCGTCCTGATGTTGCATTCTTTCGGGCACGACTTTCGGCCTTGGAGCGCATATGCCCTAAGCATCAAAGTGGCGCTCGAGCAGCAATCGCCATGGCCGCTGGACGTTCAGGAGCATAGTTTGCTGACGGCACGGTTTAACAACCCGGGACCGGAAGCACCGTTTGTCGACTATCTGCGGTCGCTGTACGCTGGCCGTCAGCCGGATATCGTGCTGAGCATTGGGGCGCCCGCGGCTCGATTTGTCCAGAAATATCGCGGTCAGCTTTTCCCTGATGCACCCATGGTGCTGACGGCAATCGAGCAGCGACTGGTTGACCGCTCGCTTCTGACCGACAATGACACGGTCATCTCGGTCTACAACGACTTCTCAGCCTTTTTCGGCAGCATTCTTCAGGTTCTGCCGGACACAAAGACGATTGCCGTCGTCATCGGTGCCTCGCCTCTTGAGAAGTTCTGGCTCGGTGAAGCAAAGCGGGAAGCCAAGCCCTTCGAGAACCGGGTCGCATTCGTCTGGTACGCGGACCTCCCGTTTGAGGAAATTCTGAAGCAGGCAAGGGTGCTACCGCCGCACACGGTCCTGTTCTGGGGCTTGATGTCGGTCGATGCTGCGGGTGTGGCCCATGAAGGCGATCTCGCTTTGCGTAACCTCCATGCGGTCGCGAACGCTCCGATCTTCTCCTTCCAGGAAGCGTTTTTCGATGGAGATACCGTGGGTGGTCCGATGCATTCGATCGCTGAATCCAGCCGGCAGACCGCCAGCGCAACGATCCGCATTCTCGGGGGCGAGAAGCCGGGCAGTATCAAGGTGCAGCCGATCGGTTTTGCGTCTCCGAAGTACGACTGGCGGCAGATGCAGCGCTGGGACATCAGCCGAAGCAATCTGCCCCCAGGGAGCGCGATCCTGTTTCGTGAGCCCAGCATCTCGGAAAAATTTGGTTGGCAATTGGCGTTGATTGGCGGCGTCATTCTGGTCCAGGGCGTATTGATCGGCGGATTGCTCCATGAACGGCAGCGCCGCCGTCTTGCTGAAGTCGAATCGCGCCAGCGCATGGCGGAGCTTGCGCACGTCAACCGCTATGCGGCTGCCGGAGAACTGACGACATCTATTGCGCATGAACTGAACCAACCGCTCGGTTCCATTCTTACCAACGCCGAAACGGCAGAATCGATACTCAAGGGGGCTTCGCCGAATCTGGAAGAGCTCAAGGAAATTCTTGCTGACATCCGACGTGATGACCTGCGCGCCAGCGAGGTGATACGCCGGCTTCGCGGCGTGCTGAGGAAAACACCGTTCGAAATGATAGAACTCGATGTGAACGAGACGGTGCGGGAAGTTATCGGATTTGTGTCGGCCCTGGCCCATGGACGCGAAATCCAACTGAGCTATACCCCAGCCTTGGTTGATCTGCGCATCAAGGGCGATCCCGTTCAGCTGCAGCAGGTGATTCTGAATCTGATCATCAACGCGATGGACGCCATATCCGAAGCCGAACCAAGAAAGCGCGAAATCAGCGTAACCACGAATCTCTCCGGCGCCTCCGCGGAAATCCGGGTTGGGGACACCGGCCCCGGTATCGAAGCGGAGAATCTCAAGAAGGTCTTCGATCCGTTCTTCACGACAAAACCGCAGGGCATGGGCATGGGGCTTGCCATTGTTCGCACCATTGTCGAAGCGCACCACGGCAAGATCTCGGCGGAGAACCAGCCGTCAGGTGGCGCGCTATTCACGATCAGACTGCCGATCGCCCGCGGCCGATCAATTTCGGCCTGATCCAGGCCGGCCGCGCCCCTCATCTAGATTCCTTGATCTTTATCAAAGAACGACCCGGCCCCGGACCGATGCTTGCAGCGATGGACCCCGAAGGAGGGTGTGATGTTCCGCTGCGGTAAGACCCTGATCGCGTTCGCGCTGATGGTGGCGATGCCAGTCGTCGTCTCGGCGCAGACATCCGATAACCCGCCTGCCGCCAGCACTCCAGCCCAGCCGGCCAGCCAGCCTCAGCCGAGCGCCGAGCTACTGAAGCCTGCCCAACTCGAAGCAATAGTGGCGCCGATCGCGCTCTATCCAGACGAACTGCTGGCGAATGTGCTGGCGGCGTCGACCTACCCGCTGGAAGTGGTGCAGGCCGATCGCTGGCTCAAGGAGCGCAAGGCGCTGAAGGGCGATGCCCTGAAAAAGGAAGTCGACAAGCAATCCTGGGATGACAGCGTCAAGGCGCTTGCCAGCACGCCGGACGTGATTTCGATGATGAGCGACAAGGTGGACTGGACCAAGAGTCTTGGCGATGCCGTGCTCGCGCAGCAACCGGATGTGATGGACGCGATCCAGCATCTTCGTTCCAAGGCCTACGACAACAAGAAGCTGGTCACCACAAAGCAACAGAAGGTCAGCGTTCAGACACAAGAGAACAAGCAGGCCATCGTCATCGAGTCGGCTGATCCAAATACGATGTATGTGCCGTACTACGAACCGGCGGCGGTTTACGGGGCCTGGCCTTACGCGGAATATCCGCCGTACTATTTTGGCTATCCGTCCTATATCGGCGCGGGCGTCATCGCGACGGGTCTTGCCTTCGGCGCGGCTTGGGCCATCGGCCGCTGGGGCAATTACTGGGGCGGCGGATTCAACTGGGGCAACCGCAATCTCTACGTCAACCACTTCAACAGGACCACCAACATCGGAAACAGCTGGCAGCACAATCCGGCGCATCGCCAGGGCGTGCGGTACAACAACGTCAACGTTCAGCAGCGCTTCGGCAACAACAATCTGAAGGCCGGTGCCGCGAACCGGATGGATTTCCGCGGTCGCGACGGTCAGCAGGTGATTCGACCGGGGCAGGACCGTCCGGGCGGCGGAGATCGCGCCGGCGACCGGGTCGGCGATCGTGCGGGTGATCGAACTGGCGACCGCGCGGTCTCGCGTGATCGGCCCGGCGGTGATCGCGCCAATCGCCCAAGCACGGCGGATCGCGCCAAGGGTGGCGGCGATCGTGCCAAGGCCGCCAAAGGTGGCGGAGATCGTGCCAAGGCTGCGAACCGTGGCGGCGCCGGCGCTCGCGGCGGGGCAATGAATGTGTCGTCGGGCAGGGCGGCCGCCGCGCAATCGGCCCGCGGCCGGGCCAGCATGGCGAGCATGGGCCCGCGCGGTGGCGGTCCGAGCTTCGCCGGGGGCGGCGGAGGCGGCTTTGGCGGCAGAGCCGCCATGGGAGGAGGCGGCGGGTTCCGTGGCGGCGGTGGCGGTGGTGGCTTTCGTGGCGGCGGTGGTGGACGGCGCTCCGATATCGCTCTGAAACACGATGTCGTGCTGCTCGGTCATCTCGCCAATGGTCTCGGCTACTACCGCTTCAGCTATCTCGGCAGCACCAAGCCCTATGTCGGCGTCATCGCGCAGGAAGTGAAGAGCCTGATGCCGGAAGCGGTGACCCGCGGCCGGGACGGCTATCTGCGCGTCTACTATGAACAGCTGGGATTGAAGTTCGGTTCCTACACCGACTGGCTTGCCGGTGGCGCAAGGATTCCCACGCCACGGGAGATCTTGCCATGATCATCCGCAAATCGCTCTGTCGGATAGCTTTGACGGTCGTCGGCACAATCGCGGTAGCGGCGCTGCTGACTTCGGCATCTCAGGCGCAGCAGGCCTATCCCTCGCCGGAGAACGCTGCGGCCGCTTTGGTTGCAGCCGTCAAGACCGGCACCAAGAGCGCCATTCTGAAGGTCCTCGGCAATGCCGGGGCTGACATTGTCGAGTCCGGCGATGATGTTGCTGACGCCGAGATGCGGCAACGTTTCCTGTCGGCCTATGATGCCAGGAATTCCATTCGGACCGAGGGAAACAAGAAAGCCACGCTGATACTGGGCGCAGATGATTTTCCATTCCCGATTCCGTTGGTGAATGGCAGGACTGGCTGGGAGTTCGACACGGCTGCCGGACGTCGTGAAGTTCTATACCGTCGTATCGGACGCAATGAACTGGACGCGATCCAGACCAGCCTGGCTTTTGTGGATGCCCAGAACGAGTATGCCGAAAAGGATCGCACCGGCGAGGGAGCAGGCGTTTACGCGCAACGTGTCGTCAGTAGCCCTGGCAAGAAGGACGGGCTGTTCTGGCGCGACGACAGCGACCCAAGCCCGTTTGGCGAACTGATGGCGCAAGCCTCCGCCGAGGGATACAAGGCGGAGCAGGCGGAGCCCTATCACGGATACTATTTTCGGATCATGCGGGGGCAGGGGTCTGATGCGCCGGGCGGTGCGTTCAGTTACGTCGTCAAGGGCAAGATGATCGGCGGCTTCGCGCTGATCGCATATCCCGCCGAGTATGGAAATTCCGGAGTTATGACCTTCATAGTCAATCATGCCGGTACCGTCTATGAGAAGGATCTTGGAGATCGGACGTTGAGGATTGTCGGGCGCATCCACCTGTTCGATCCGGACCACACCTGGAAGAAGGTGGATGTGGCGGCCCCTTGAGCGGAGGAGGGATGGAGCAATGCCGTCTGCAATCCGGGTCGCCGCGATCGCGGTCTTCGCAATTATCGTTTCGACAACATCATCGTTCGCGCAAGCCTCCGGATACGTCCGGCTCAAGTTCACCAAGGCAGGTCTGATGCTCGGCGCCGGCGGCGGCAGCGGCGTCCTGACCTATCGCGGCCGCGACTATCCATTCAGAGTGTCCGGTCTCAGCCTCGGTGTCACGGCGGGAGGATCTGTCAATCGTCTCGAAGGTTGGGCGTCAGGCATCAAGCAGGTCAGCGATTTTGCCGGTACCTACAGCTCCGTAGGGGCTGGCGGCGCCTTCGTTGGTGGCGCCGGAGGCGTTCAACTCGGGAATGAGAAGGGCGTGGTCATCGCGCTGCGAGGTCCAAAGGCGGGAATGGAGTTCGCCGCCAACGTCAGCAAGATTGCGATCTCGCTGAAGTGAGACGGCTTTTCGAACGGCCTGGAGACCAGTCTCCTGGCACCTTCAAGGCTTCGCGGGTTGCCTTGATCTAGATCAAAGCTAATCGCCCCCGGCGCGCCATGCTGGGTGCCGGCAGCGGCCCCGATGCCGCCAATCCTAAAATCTCGAGTGGGATCACGCATGGCTTTGGCGAGCGATGACACGAGCGGACGTCCGCGCCGCAGGCGCATGGAAATCTTCGCGTTTCTATTTCTTACCGCCGTGCTGATGCCCGCGCTGACCGTCGCCGTTGTCGGCAGTTACGGACTCGCGGTTTGGATATCTCAGATCGTTACGGGCCCGCCGGGTCCGCCGGATCGATGACTCCCGGCTTTTCGGAGGTAGGTACATGGCCAAGTCTCACTCCGCTGTCGACCGCCGTGCGCTGATGACCGGCCGACTGATCAAGCCGGACCGCGTGATAGCGCCGCCCGGCGGCGAAATCGCCAGCATTCTGGTGCAGGCCCGGCCGGAGCACCTCGCCGACGTGGAGGCCGCCATCGTGACCATGGAGGGATGCGAGATCCATGGCCGTGATCCCATAGGCAAGCTCGTCGTCGTGGTCGATTCGCCGGATTCCGGTTCACTCGGGACCACGCTCAACAACATCGCGCGGCTGCCCGACGTTTACTCCGCCTCGCTCGTTTTCCACGCGCTCGACGCGAACTCCTGATTGCGGAAGGACCGTCATGACCGACTCCAGGCTGGACCGCCGTCAGGTTCTCAAGCTCGAGGCAGCAGCGATGGCCGCTCTCGCCGGCGGAATGCCTGCCGCCGCTGCCGCCGCCAACCTCGTCACCGAACGTGGCGTAAGCGACTTGAAGTGGGAAAAGGCAGCGTGCCGGTTTTGCGGCACCGGATGCAGCGTCATGGTGGCGACCAAGGATAACCGCGTGGTCGCAACCCACGGCGACATCAAATCGGAGGTCAATCGCGGGCTGAACTGCGTGAAGGGCTACTTCCTTTCAAAGATCATGTACGGCCATGACCGCCTGACCAGACCGATGCTGCGCAAGACCAACGGCAAATTCGACAAGAAGGGCGAGTTCGAGCCGGTGTCCTGGGATGAAGCCTTCGACATCATGGCCGAGAAGTACAAGGACGCCCTGAAAAAGCGCGGGCCGAGTGGTGTCGGCATGTTCGGCTCCGGGCAATGGACGATCTGGGAAGGCTACGCCGCGGCCAAGCTGTTCAAGGCTGGTTTGCGCAGCAACAACATCGACCCCAATGCAAGGCACTGCATGGCGTCGGCGGTGGCCGGCATGATGCGTACCTTTGGCATCGACGAGCCGATGGGCTGCTACGACGATATCGAGGCTGCGGACGCTTTCGTGCTGTGGGGCTCCAACATGGCCGAGATGCATCCGATCCTGTGGACGCGCATAGCAGACCGTCGGCTGAGCGCGCCACATGTTCGCGTTGCCGTGTTGTCGGCGTTCGAACACCGCTCGTTCGACCTCGCCGATATCGGCATGGTGTTCAAACCGCAGACTGACCTTTATCTGCTCAATGCCGTTGCCAACCACATCATCAAGGCCGGCCGGGTGAACAAGGACTTCGTTGCAAAGCATACGGTTTTCAAACGCGGCCAGACCGACATCGGCTACGGCCTTCGCCCCGAACATCCGTTGCAGAAAAAAGCGACTGGCGCCGCCAAGGCCAATGACGCGACCGACATGACCTTCGAGGAATACGCCAAGTTCGTCTCCGACTACACGCTGGAGAAAGCGGCCGAGATGTCGGGCGTGCCGGTCAACCGGATTGAGGCGCTGGCCGAACTCTATGCCGATCCGAAAATCAAGGTCACGAGCTTCTGGACCATGGGCTTCAATCAGCACACCCGCGGCGTTTGGTGCAATAACCTCGTCTACAATATCCATTTGCTGACGGGGAAAATCTCCGAGCCGGGCAACAGCCCGTTCTCGCTCACCGGCCAGCCCTCGGCGTGCGGCACCGCCCGTGAAGTCGGCACGTTCTCGCATCGCTTGCCGGCCGATATGGTCGTGAACAACAAGGCGCATCGCGACATCGCTGAACGGATCTGGAAGCTGCCGGAGGGCACCATTCCGGACAAGCCAGGCTATCACGCGGTGCTGCAGAGCCGGATGCTCAAGGACGGGCTGCTCAATGCCTATTGGGTTCAGGTCAACAACAATTTGCAGGCCGGACCTAACGTCAACGAGGAAACCTATCCCGGTTTCCGCAATCCCGAGAACTTCATCGTGGTCAGTGACGCCTATCCGTCGGTGACGGCGCTTGCCGCCGATCTGATCCTGCCGACCGCGATGTGGGTCGAAAAGGAAGGAGCCTACGGCAACGCCGAGCGGCGCACACAGTTCTGGCACCAGATGGTCACCGCGCCGGGTGAGTCGCGATCGGACCTCTGGCAGTTAATGGAGTTTTCGAAACGCTTCAAAATCGAGGAAGCTTGGCCTGAGGAACTCATTGCCAAGAAGCCCGAATACCGCGGCAAGACGCTGTTTGACGTGCTCTATGCCAACGGACAGATCGACAAGTTCCCGGTGTCCGATATCGAGGACGGTTATCTGAACGATGAATCGAAGGCGTTCGGCTTCTATGTCCAGAAGGGCATGTTCGAGGAATACGCCGGCTTTGGCCGAGGTCACGGGCACGACTTGGCGGCATTCGACACTTATCATCAGGTACGCGGCCTGCGCTGGCCGGTGGTCAACGGCCAGGAGACCAAATGGCGCTTCCGCGAAGGTACCGATTCCTATGTGAAGAACGGCAAGGGCGTGGAGTTCTATGGATTCCCGGACGGCAAGGCGCGCATCTTCGCACTGCCCTATGAACCGCCGCCGGAAGTGCCCGATAGCGAATACCCCTTCTGGCTCTCCACCGGCCGCGTGCTGGAGCACTGGCATTCGGGCACCATGACGCGCCGCGTCCCCGAACTCTACAAGGCGTTCCCGGAAGCCGTGTGCTTCATGCACCCGGACGACGCAGCCGAACTGAAGCTGCGGCGCGGCGACGAAGTGAAAGTGCAATCCCGCCGCGGCTACATCCGGACCCGCCTCGAAACGCGCGGCCGCGACAAGCCGCCGCGCGGGCTGGTGTTCGTGCCGTGGTTTGACGAAGCGCAGATGATCAACAAGGTGACGCTGGACGCGACGGATCCGATCTCGCTGCAGACCGATTTCAAGAAATGCGCGGTGCGTATCGAGCGGGTACAAAGCACATGATCGGGAAACACTGGCTTGTGGCACTGGCCGTTCTCTCCGCCAGCGCCTCGACTTCGCTGGTCGCTCAAACCGTCAGTTCCGGGCTGCGCGGCTCGACGCCACTCAATGAAGAGGGGCCGGCGGCGCCGATGACGCCGTTGCGCAACACCACCGAGAAGGAGGTGCGAAACTATCCCGAGCAGCCGCCGGTGATCCCCCATACCACTGACGGCTATCAGATCGATATGAACGGAAACAAGTGCCTTTCCTGTCACGCCCGCGCGCGGACCGGAGAGTCGCAGGCCCCGATGGTCAGCATCACCCACTTCATGGATCGGGACGGCCAGTTCCTTGCCTCGGTGTCGCCGCGGCGCTTCTTCTGCACTGAATGCCACGTTCCGCAGAATATGGTGAAGCCGCCAGTCGACAATGATTTCGTCGATATCGACACTCTGCTCAGCCGCGCCGCACCCGGGGGGCGGCGATGAGCGCTGCTGACCAAGGTGTGTCGCGACGATCCTGGCTCGCCCGGTTTTGGTCCTTTGTCGTCGAATTGTGGGACGTCCTGCGACGGCCAAGTTCGGTGTTTGGCCTTGGCGTGCTGGTGTTCGCCGGCTTCGTCGCCGGCGTGGTGTTTTGGGGCGGCTTCAACACCGCGCTGGAATTGACCAACACCGAGAAATTCTGCACCAGCTGCCATGAGATGCGCGACAACGTGTTTGCGGAACTGAAGACCACGATTCATTTCTCCAACCGCTCCGGCGTGCGCGCGACCTGCCCGGATTGCCACGTGCCGCACGACTGGACCGACAAGATCGCGCGCAAGATGCAGGCATCCAAAGAGGTCTGGGGTCATCTATTCGGCAGGATCAATACGCGAGAGAAATTCGTGGATCACCGGCTCGAACTGGCCCTGCACGAATGGGCGCGCCTCAAGGCCAATGATTCGCTGGAGTGCCGCAACTGCCACAGCGCCGAGTCCATGGACATCACCCGGCAATCGCCACGCGCGGCCACCGCGCATCAGCGCTTTCTGTTCACCAACGAGAAAACCTGCATCGACTGCCACAAGGGTATCGCCCATCATCTACCCGACATGCGCGGCGTTCCAGGCTGGCAATAGCCAAATCGCCCGGCTTATTGAATGAGTGAAACGGAGGCGGCACTATTTTGGTGGTCTGCCGCGCTTTGGCAACAGCGAACGATGGAGATCGGCGGCTTTCCGCAAAATGCCGGCTTTCTTCAATGCCTCTGTTCTATCAGGGCCGGGCGGCATGTTGCGGGCTTTTTCCAGTGCCGCCGTTGCCTCGGCATCCAGATTGCGCACATCGACTGGCTCTTTCACTCGGCGGGGCCTTATTGCTCAAAGGTTTCAATGTGGCGGGCTGAGATCGTTGTCGGTCCAGCCGGTGCTGCCAACGGATTCGAGCGGGTCCTCGACCGCTACTTTGTGGACATGGCCGCACTCGGGGCATTGAAAGGTCCGCAGTTCGGAGTGGTCAGGGCCGGGTCTGCTGCCAGCCAACACCATGCGGTCGCCATAGCACTTCGAGCAGAGGAGCGTTTGATTGCGAGAGGCGATGATGCCGAGCGCGTATGCCAAATCGGGCATGTGATGCACCGGGGGTGCTAGCGCATGAAAAGCACGGCGAATGTCAGTGCGATCGGCACTAACCCCAGCCCGATGACGCCAATCTGGAATGCGCGATCGTCTCTCATAAGACCTCTCAGAATAGGCCCGGATCAGCGGGCCGCCCAGTGCAGTTTGTGCCACGGCCCAATTATTAGGACGTCAGGAGAGGCGGCCGACGCGGCCCTATCGCGTGAACACCCAAACCGCGAGCGGGATGGCCAATACGCTCGAAATCAGAAGTGCCAGAGCCACCATTTTAGTCCATTCCCAAACAGTCAATGCGCGAATTTCCAGTCGGCCCCACGCCGCAGCGCATCATCGACGTCAGGAGACGCTCTGACCACTCCTGCAGGGTCGGGTCAGCCCCGCACAAATCTGATCAGGGATTCTACGGTGAAGAAGTGCACGCATCGGATCAATCAAGGCGCCGCGCACCACGCCGCTTTGTTGATCGGGCTCCGGACTATGCAGTTTGTGCCACGTCGCTGCGGCTTCACAGTTCCCCGCGTTGATTGATCCAGATCAAGCCAGGGACCGACTGCATCCAAAGACTGACCTCATTGTTTCAAGCCGCCAATGGAGGTCGCCATGAAATCCATTCGTACGAAGCGGATGTTGCTGGTCGTCGCCGTCCTGGGTTTTGGAATGTTTGGCTCGATCGACTTGTCGTCAGGCGATGGCCCTGCGTTATCCATCCAAAGCGCCGAAGCCAGGGTAGGACGCCCGGCTACCCCCGCTAGCGTTGCCGGCGTTGCACGCCGAACAACGCGCCGGGCGGTCGTCGGCGGAGCCGCTGTAGGCGCCGCGGCCGCAGGCACCGCTTGCATCCGCGTTCTCGTCAATGGCAGATACGTGTGCCGCTGACGCAGCTCTGCCGGTCACTTCGCTGGCAAGAAGCGTGGATGGCGTCTACCGCGAAAGCACCCTCGTTCGAGCGCAGCTCGCGCGAGGTTTGCCTGACGACGTGCGCCGTCTGGGCAAAAACAAGTATGAATATTATGACGCTTTCGGAAGCGGCGGGATTTCATGCGAGCGCGCCGCCCGTCTTTATGCCGAGACAGCCCGGCTGACTACCAGGCGCAAATCCAACACGTTTGTCGTGATTGCTTCAATCTGCCTGGCTTCAATGCCAGCGACAATATTGATGTCGTTCTGAGCCGGGCTATCCATGAGCAGCGAGAGTGCTGATTGCCACGGCTGAAACCCTCAAGCTGTAGCACTCGAAATGCCGTGCTGCAGCCGTTCTGCCTTGCAGCGCCGGCAACGGTCTCGAACAGCTTTGTAGTGGATCGCAACTGCGGAAGCGGTCATGCCTGTTCTTGGAGAAGGAGCAGCGCATCGGCGTCGAGGTCAAGCCGACAGAACCAGCGGCAGGCGAGATCCAGGTGAGCCTTCAATGAAGGGTCTTGCGATACGTTTTGAGAACTCCCCGCTGGTCGTTGGCGTACTCTTCAGCAACATGCCGGGCTTCATCCGTGCGGGACGGCTTGTCCGCGCCGGGCTGCTCGTCGACCGGTTCGTCGCTGGGGGTCTTCTTCTTGCCGGTGCACCAGACAACGAAGCTCAATCGCTTCAAGTGCGGCGAACCGAACGAGTCGCGAACTGAGCCACCGTTACTCCCGATTGGGAGAAACGACGATTCTTGACGAATATGGGAATCGAGCATGCGATGCGTCCGTCGTTAAGCCGCGAGCGCAACACTCTCAGTCACCGGTAGGGGCCGATTGCGGGGCGGTGATGCCTGCACAATACACGAAATGTCGGATACCGGACATAGGAAGTTCGGTCGCAATTGCCGCGAAAAGTGGCCAGTTCCTGTTGAGAACTCTTCGCAGTTGTTGTTGCCGAGAATATGTGCTGCCGCTGCGACGGTCGGACCGTCGGCGCGATCGTCATCGCATTCCTTTCGTCTGTTGGGTCAGCCTTTTCAGCTTGCCCACCGGGTGATGCCGTCGCTTCGATGGCAGCCCGCAAGTCAATGCAATCCCCATAGTCTGCTGTCGGCTGAGGATCCGAGCGAAGCGCCTCCCGGGGATCAATACGCCCGTAGTGACCGCGCGCATCCGCAGGAAGAATCACCGCCGGTGCCGTTGATCTAGATCAAGCCTCCACCATGAGCGTGCAGCAGGTTTGCCGCGTTCGCATCAATCGCCATGCGAGGCGAAATGCATCTAGTAGGGAGGAAGCGCCATGTTTCGGTTTGCTCTCGCTGCAATCGCTGCAATCGTTCTTGTGGCCACCAGCCTCATTCCGGATGACGCGTTCGCGCGCCGAGGAGGAGGAGGTGGTGCTGGTTTCCGTGGTGGTGGAGGAGGTTTCCACGGAGGTGGCGGTGCTCACTTCCGAGGCGGCGCCGTTCACGCTGGACGTATTCACGCCGGAGGCGCGTATCGCGGAGGCGTTCGGCCGGCGCATCCGATAGCTGGTCGCCCGATAGCTGGCTACCCCGGACGGTATCCAGGCCGGGTTTATCGCGGTGCGGCTTATGGCGCCGCAGCCGTCGGGGCCGCAGCCCTCGGGGCCTACGGTTACTACGGTGGCTACAACAGCTGCTATTACGACACCTACGCAACTGGGTCTGCCCCGGGCAGTATCAGTATCCATACTGATCCTGCGCAGGAACAAGGCGAACGGCGGTCCGAACGCTCTTGACCGCCGCCGCTTTGCAGTTCCCGGTTTCGCTGACCGCGAGTTCGTCAGCGAACGGTGTTGCGCAATGCGCAGCATTTCATGGACGAAGCTAGCTCCACCCGACGAGGTCGGTCAGCTCAGTCATGCCACCGGCGATCAGAACGGCAACGCCACCCCACGCCCGTCGTATCATTCGTGGAGCATTTCGATGTGGATCCTGATGTACGTCTTCTCCTACTCGGTCAGTCCGGCCGCTACCAACGACAGGGCGGAATGGAGGCTGCTCCCAACCGTGGTGTTTCAGGAGTTCTCGAATGAAGAGCGGTGCAGGGCGGCCAAGTCGACACTCGAGGGCAGCTTGAAGGAAGCCGGAGCCAAGCTGAAAAGTGGTTTGGAAGACCTGAAGAGCATCGGCAAGGGCGACCCGGCGCAGATCATCATTGCCTTCAATGTGGAATGCCTTCCTAAATAAAGTCGGCGAGCACGACCGCGTCATCGTGGGAGAGGGCGCTGCTTCGCTGCGCCGGCCCCATCCTCCTCAAGGGAGAAGAAAACAAGCAGCGCGACCGATTTCACCAGCCGTCGGCGGCGTAGCCGCCATAGGGCGGGCAATAGCCGGCACCATAGCCGTAGCCGCCGCCATAGCCGTAATACGGGACGGCAGCGTAGCTATAATAGGAGGAAGGATAGCTGCCGTAGTATCCGCCGTAGCCGCCATAGTAGCCTCGGCTGGCAATCGCGCCGCCGACAAGGGCGCCGGCGGAGAGGCCGTAGCCGAGGCCGCGATAGCCCCAGCCGCGATAACCAAAGCCGCCGCGATAGCCCCATCCTCCGCCGCGCCAGCCGCCGCCCCAGCGCACTTCGGTCGTGTTTTGGTCGACCATCGATTTCATCGCCGCCAAGTTGGTCGGCATTGGCCCAGCCTGCGCGCCCGCAGCAAGCAGGGCGGCGGTGGCAGCGAGAACAGCGGTACGCAGTGAACTCAGCACGCTCATGATCGTCTCCTCCTGTGCGGCAGCGCCGGGCGCGGGCCGGTCACGGCCCATTCCTGGGGCGACGCGGCGCGGCGTGTTTGATCTAGATCAAACCGCGGGTTCGGCCACGAAGCAGCGCGCGCGGGGCCACCGCTCAGTCGGCACCCGTGCCGCCTCACCCCGATTGTGTTTTGCCGGACACCGTTACTTTTGGGATCTGGAGAAAGCAGTTTCAAGCACGTCGCCGATAGGTTGCCAGCTACGGCCGTCGAATTGAACCAGTCGCAGGTGCTTGATTGGCCGAAAGTCCCAACGTCCGGTTTTGATCTTGATTCCAGGCAGCAAAATCGAGCTCTGGTAGTTTTCGAGGGCCGCTGCCTGCTTCATGACGTTGTCGCGAGACAGGTCATTGCCGCATTGTTTGAGCACCTGGGCCAGTGTCTCGGCGGCCGCGTAGCCGAACACGGCAGCGTTGTCGTCTTTGCCTCCGGCCCGATTGTACTTTTCAATGAATGTCGGCCAATCCTTGGCGGCTTCATCGTCCTTCCAGGCCGGATCACTTGCATCCTTCAGGAAGGTCGCCGTAATCACGCCCAAGGCATTTTCCGGGCCGGCAGGCTTTAGCGCCGTCGCGATCGATGATGACATGTGGTTCAGGATGAACACGGGGTGCCAGTTCAGATCCGCCGCGCTTCGGATTACTTTCGTCAGGTTTGCAGGCGCGCCCGCAAACACAAGAATCTCGGCGCCCGATCGCTTCAGGACCGATACGTGCTTGCCCAGATTGTCGTCTGCGGCATCGTGCGCGATGTCGAGCCGGATCATCCGGGCGATGTCACCGAGACCGTCTTGCAGTCCCCTGAACAGTTCACGGCCGAAATGATCGTTCTGCCAAAGCGCAACGATCCGTTTTCCGGGGTAGAACGCCTGGATGTAGTTGGCGTAGATGCGCCCCTCTTCCCGAATCGAGGGCTGCCAGCTCATTGTCCAGGGGAACAGCGACGGATCGCTCAGATGATCGTCTCCGGAAGCGACAAAGAGTTGAGGAATTTGCCGTTCGTTCAGGTATGTGCGGACGGCAAAATTGCCCGGAGTTCCGAACGAACCGAACATCAGGAGGACGTCCTCTTTCTCGATGAGGCCGCGTGTGAGTTCCAGCGCGGTCGACGGGTCGGATTTGTCATCATGGGAGATGAAGCGCACCTTGCGGCCGTTGATCCCGCCACGCTCGTTGATCATCTCAAAATACGCCGCTTCGGCCTTTCCGATCGCTCCGAATGCTTCCAAACTCCCGCTATAGGGCATAACATTGCCGATGCGAATTTCGGTGTCGGTCACGCCCGGTTCGCGCACGCGCTCGGTGATCGCGCCCAGCGACGTAAGGGCCACGACGATCGCAACCAGCGTTCGAGCAAAGGTTTGCATCGGGTGAGTTCGGTGACCAAAGAGTTCAGTCTGATTTGAAACCATCGGGGACATTCGGCTTGATTTACTTGATTTAGATCAAGGTCCGTCGCCAGCGACGACTGGTTGTTGTAAGGGGCAAGCCTTCTATCGGGAAAAATGTTGGGTCCTGAGAACGCAAGTTTCGAAGGGAAATGAGGTCCGGCCTCATGAGTTCAAATGGATCTGCGGGCTTTCGTTCGATCCCGAGTGCCACCGGACGAATCGCGCGCCTGGCATGCGCGCGACTGCGTGAGCAAGATAAGGACGTAAAGGCCGTTCTGTCGAAGTCGGGGTTGAGACCTGAGGAGATTACCGATCCAACGGTTCGTCTCGAGGTACATTCCCAGATCAAGCTCCTGGAATTGGCCGCAGAAGAACTTCGGGATGACTTTCTCGGGTTTCATTTGGCACGCAGCTTCGACCTGCGCGAGATTGGTTTGGTTTACTATGTAATGGCATCCTCAGAACATCTTGCGGATGCCTTTCGCAACGCTGAACGCTATAGCAGAATCAATACTGACGGAGCGCGCCTGGGCTTCAAGCTGGATGGAACGGCGAACATCGCCATCGACTACGTAAACGTAGACCGAGCCTCCGATCGGCATCAGATCGAGTTTTGGCTGGTCGCGCTGATGCGCATATGCCGACAGCTTACCGGCAGTCGAATAGCCGCGCGTCGATTGAAGGTGAGACATGCCAGGGCCGGCTCACCGGCGGCGTTCAATGCCTTCTTTGGAACCGAAGTGGAATTTGACGCCGACACGGATGAGATAATGCTTCCGGCGCTGGCCGCTTCGATGCCGATTGTCGGGCGCGACCCTCATCTGAATAACTTGCTGCGGCGATATGCAGAAGAGGCGCTTGCTCACCGACCGGGATTACGCGGGAGCAATCATTCGCGCGTGGAGGGAATAATACCGCAACTGCTTCCGCACGGGCGAGTCGAACTTTCGGAAGTCGCCCGCCAGCTTGGCATGAGTTCGCGTACGTTATCGAGGAAGCTTCGAGACGAGGGCGTAACCTTCGCCGAAATACTGGACAGGCTGAGATCGGCTCTTGCCCAACGCTATCTCAGTGATCGCGAACTGCCCGTCACTCAAATTGCGTGGCTGTTGGGCTATCAGGAAGTCAGCTCCTTCACTCACGCATTCAAGCGATGGACAGGAACCACGCCAAGAGAATTCCGGCTGTCCAATTGCGTCCCGGCGAGAGGCGCATCGATAGCGTTGGAAGCCCGTGACAAGGCCGACGACGAGCGACAGGGCGACAACTAAGGTCGGGCGCTCCGACCATTAACTCAAAGCCACGGGCATCGTTGAAAAGGCATCTTCGCGAAATTTTCGGCGCGGAATCCCAAATTCTTGGCGCGCGAGAACAAGATTTGCGTGGCAGCGCTCCGGTATATGCGCACAGGCGCCGCACCAGGCTGGAATTGCCGGAAGCTTCATGTCACGCGACGATGCATTGTTCTGGCTTTCAATTGTTTGGTTCTTTGGCCTATGCAGTGCCGCTGCATGGGTGCTTCTTGCGTTTTGACCGCGAAATCGTCTCGTGGGCGACCAGCCGTTTTGGCGCGTTCCTGAGCGCTTGTTGTCCATCGGGGCACTGCACTGCCGAAAACAGTAGCCGCGCGATCAGGCCTTCCGGGTCGCCGAATCTTTCGAAGCCCAGATCAATGAGATGACCGGTATCGCGCAGCACCAGACAATTCCCCACCACGTCCTCGGATTCCTCGAACGGCAGCTCAAGGTCGGCGTCTGCTGGGTGAATCTCGCAGAGAAGCGAATGGCCTGGTCGGAAGGGATGTTCGACCTGTTCGGCTTCGAGCGTAGCGTACGGCCTTCGCGCGAGGCATTGCTTGACCGGATGCATCCCAGGGATCGGCAAGATCGGGAGAGGGTCAATGTCGCCCTGCAGAACCGGATCTCATTTGACGACACCTTTCGCATCATCCTCGGGGACCGCCGGGTTCGCTGGGTGCGCGCATATGGCGAGTTCCTCGTCGATGACCAGGGGCGCGCCAACGCGCTCCTCGTATTGATGGCGGATGCAACCGCGGACCAGAACAGAAACCATTTGCTATGCGCCGGAGCAAGATACCTGCAAGCAATTGCGAGGTTGTCGAAGGCCACTGTAACCATCGCGGCTCCCGACGGTAAAGTGACCAACGTGCTGTATCAGCAGCCCTTTGGCAGAAGTGTCAGCGTCCTGGGTACGCGTTGGATCGATTGGGTCGATCCCGATGACCGCGGAGGCATGCTGAAGATCTGGCGGGACGCGGTAAGCCGCGGAGAAGAATTCAGGACGGAAGTCAGGGTTCGCTTTCCCGATGGGGCGCTGAGTTGGCGCCAAATTCATGTAGCGCCGATCCGATCTGCCGAGGGGGCAATAGCGGAATGGCTTGCCCTCAGCTTCGACATCGACAACGACAGGACGGGCCAGGCTTTGCTGAACCCCGCCAGGCCTGCGACGGGAACACAATTGCGGGTGGCACGCACCATGCTGCGCCTGTCGGTGCAACGGCTTAGCGAGCTGACGGGAGTGTCGATAGCGGTCATACGCCGCCTGGAGGAGTTGGACGGCGTATCGAGAGACGGTTCGGCCGAAAGTGGGCGTCTCCGTGCTGAACTGGAGAACCGAGGAGCGGTCTTCATCTTTCCGAATAACCTGAAACCGACCGTCACGCTCCGATAGAACGGATTCTCCTCGCTTCGATTGGGCACGAGGCGCTTCTCAAACAGCAGAATTTGCGGATCGGAGCCGCAGCTTTGTACTTCGCGCACAATTTCTGTCCCGGTAAAGGTGCCTTGACCTGCGAGGACCGCCAATAGCGCGGCTGCGGTGCAGGACGCGCGCTGAAATCCAGCAAAACCGCTTAATGATTTGAAGATTTGGAGTCGGTTTAATTCAACAGAAGACGATTTGCTCCGCTGCCGGATGTCGACCGTCAGCGTCCGGGATTAGGCAGGACACGTTACGCACCGCTTCTTTTGATTGGGGGATACTCATGTTCGGACGCAAAGGCAAGCTCATTGAAAGTGCGCTGGCTCAGGCCAATGCGATCAGCCGATCGCAAGCTGTCATCGAATTCGATCTCGACGGCACGATCGTCGAGGCCAACGAGAATTTTCTTCAAGCTCTCGGATACTCGCTCGCCGAGATCAAGGGCAAGCATCACAGCATTTTTGTGCCGACGGGCGAGCGGGATAGCGCATCCTATCGAGATTTCTGGGCGAAGCTCAATCGAGGCCAATTTCAAGCCGCGCAATACAAGCGTGTCCGCAAGGACGGAAACGCCATCTGGATTCAGGCGTCCTACAATCCCGTTCTCGACGACAAAGGCAAACCGACCAGGGTAATCAAGTTCGCTACGGATATTACGGCCGAGAGGCGCAGAGCGATGGAGGACGCCGGCAAGATCGCCGCGATCGGTCGCGCTCAGGCCATGATAGAGT
Organism: Bradyrhizobium sp. AUGA SZCCT0222; assembly: GCF_018130205.1. Taxonomy (NCBI): domain Bacteria; kingdom Pseudomonadati; phylum Pseudomonadota; class Alphaproteobacteria; order Hyphomicrobiales; family Nitrobacteraceae; genus Bradyrhizobium; species Bradyrhizobium sp. AUGA SZCCT0222. The sequence goes on along the minus strand of NZ_JAFCLX010000013.1, from coordinate 130,487 downwards.
TCAATCTGGACGGAACGATCATCACCGCAAATGACAACTTTCTGAAAGTCATGGGGTACTCGATCGATGAAATCAGGGGCAATCATCACAGCATGTTCGTCGAACCCGGGTTTCGCGCCAGTGCGGCCTATCTGGAGTCGTGGGCGAAGCTCAATCGGGGAGAATTTCTTTCGGGAGAATACAAGCGGTTAGGAAAGGGCGGTAAAGAGGTCTGGATCCTGGCATCGTATAATCCGATCCTCGACGAGACCGGAGCGCCCTTCAAGGTCGTCAAGTTCGCTTCCGACGTTACGGAACAGAAGTTGCTGGCGGCCGATACGAGGGGGCAAATCCACGCTATCAAGAAATCACAGGCCGTGATCGAATTCCAGATGGACGGCACGATCATACACGCCAACCAGAACTTCCTCGATGCGATGGGATATTCGTGCGCTGAAATAGAAGGCCGGCACCACAGCATGTTCGTGGCGACGGCCGACCGCGCGTCGGCATCGTATGCTCAATTCTGGCAGGATCTGAACCGCGGTGAATATCAGGCCGGCGAGTACAAGCGCCTGGCCAGGGGCGGGCGCGATATCTGGATTGAAGCGTCCTACAATCCGATTCTCGATTTGAACGGCAAGCCGTTCAAGGTCGTCAAGTATGCGACTGACGTCACGGCGAAGGCCGTCGCCAGGATGAAGGCGGAGGAGGCTCGGGGGCTGATCGAGTCGGTTGCGGCCGGCAGCGAAGAGATGACCGCATCGATACGCGAAATTTCAGAAACCATGGTGAAGTCCAGGGATGTCGTGGTTTCCGCCGTCGGCCATGTTGAATCTGCAGACGCCCAGGCTGCGCGTCTGAGTGCTGCAGCGGAATCAATGGGCAGCATCATTGAGTTGATCAACGGCATCACCGGCCAGATCAACCTGCTCGCGCTCAACGCAACGATCGAATCGGCGAGGGCTGGCGAAGCTGGCAGGGGATTTGCGGTTGTTGCATCCGAGGTCAAGAGCCTCGCCAATCAGGCCAAACAAGCGACCGACAAAATCCGGACAGAGATCGATGCGCTCAACAGCGTATCCACCGACGTCGTCAGCACTCTGGGTACGATCAAGGCGGCTATTGGACATGTCAATGAATACGTAACGAGTACCGCGGCTGCCGTGAACGAGCAGAGCACGGTGACCGGCGACATGTCGGCCAATATGCAGCGCGCGGCAGCGGCGTTGGCTTGAGCGAAGGATCGGCGATCGAAGCACCGTGGTTTCCGATGAACTGGCTCAAGCAGTACTTCCGTTACCGCCTCTTGAGGCTGGTTTCACCATTCGTGGCGGTCGTTCTGCTGCAGGCGTTCGTTGCCGGGCTCAGTCTCGATATTCTATCGGCAGTCAGAGCGTACGTCGCGGGCGAAGCAAGCTGGTCGAGGTCTCAGAAAAACGCGGTGTACTTCCTGCATCTTTATTTGCATTCGGGCCGGCAATCTCTTTTTGATGAGTATCGTGCTGCGCTGGCTATTCCGCTGGGCGATCAGTTGGCGCGACGGGCACTCGAGCAGGACCAGCCAGAACTTGAGATCGCCAGGGCTGGATTTTTGCAAGGCGCAAATCATCCGGATGACATCGCCGGCATGATCTGGCTGTTTCGGTATTTCGGCCAAATAACGTATTTGAAAAGTGCAATACAGCAGTGGGCCGCGACCGACTCCATGCTGCTGGAGCTGGCTATTTTTGGAGAGTCCATTCATTCCGAAGTGAACGAAGGTCGGCCGACGGACAATTCCCGGCTTCAGTTTCTCTCGTCACGACTTTACGAACTCAACAGCGAGCTTACTGTTCGGGCCAATGCGTTCTCGGACGTTCTTGGCGCTGGGTCGCGAGCCGTGAAGTTCATGCTGACGTTCGTGAATCTGGCGACCGCAACCCTTCTGGTCTTGCTGATCATCTGGCATACGCGACGACTGGTACTGCAGCGTCAGGCGTTTGAGGCGGCCTTGTATGCAGAAAAGCGGCGGCTCGCATGGCAGGCGTCCCATGACCCGCTGACTAACCTCGCGAACAGGCGAGAGTTCGAGGCGCGGCTCAAGGAGCGTCTCGATGGCTTCAGGAGCGGCGACGTGGCGCACGCGCTTGTCTTCCTCGATCTGGACCAGTTCAAGATCGTGAATGACACATGTGGTCATCTCGCTGGCGATCAGCTGTTGCGCGACCTGTCGGATATTCTAAAGCAGCAGGTTCGTCCCGACGACGTGCTTGCCCGGTTGGGCGGCGACGAATTTGGTCTTTTGCTTCCTCACTGCCAACCAGCGCATGCCGCAGAAATCGCCGAAAATCTGCGTTCCGCCATCGAGACCTTCAGCTTCAGTTGGGAGGGGCGGTCATTTGGCGTGACGGCCAGCATCGGCAGCGCGTGTATCGACGAACCCGGTGTTTCAACCGAGGTAGCGTTACGTCAGGCGGACATCGCCTGCTATGGCGCGAAGGAAAAAGGCAAAAATCGCGTACAGGTCTACCACAGCGGTGATACCGAATTGCAGCAGCGGGTGGATGAAATGAAGTGGGTTCATCGCATTCAGGAGGCGCTGGAGAATCATCGCTTCTGTCTTTACGAACAGGAAATCGTGCCACTGCGAGAAGAAGGCAAAGGCGGCCGACATCTGGAGTTGCTGTTACGTCTCAAGGATAGATCGGGAAACATCATTGCGCCGGCGGAGTTTATTCCGCCAGCGGAGCGATATGGCTTGATGCCCCTCATCGACCGCTGGGTTGTCCGGAGCGCCTTCAGCCAGCTGGCGGATCAGTTGGCGAGACGGCGGTCGATGCCGATTTCTCAGTGCAGCATCAACCTCAGCGGGCAGACGTTTGGCGATGACAGCTTCGTTGGATTTGTTCGACGCGAACTGGATGCCCATCAAATTCCGGGCAACGTCGTTTGCTTCGAGATAACGGAGACGAGTGCCATCTCGAACCTGGATAGCGCGCGACGCTTTATTTCGGCGTTGCGAAGCTCGGGTTGCCGCTTTGCGCTGGACGATTTTGGAAGCGGCATGTCGTCATTTGCCTACCTGAAGAACCTGCCGGTCGACTACCTCAAGATCGACGGCGCATTCATACGAGACATGCTGACCAGTCCCGTCGATCGCGCCATGGTCGAGATGATCGACAAGATCGGGAAAGTCATGGGGATCGCAACGATTGCGGAGTTCGTTGCAACCCCAGCCCTGCTTGAGGCGCTTCGTGAAATTGGCGTCGACTACGTTCAGGGTTTTGCCGTCGGAAAGCCGCAGCCGTTTGGTTCCTTTGGGTCGCATGACTGCGGAATCATTACGTTTCCGGCGGTGATACTCTCGGAAGCCGGAGTGTAGAAGGCGGCGCATTCCACGGACGGCCGCTTGCCGGCATTTTATTGCGATGCGGTGTTGGGCTTGCTTCTATCGTGCGGGCAGATCGGGCGCGTTCCCGATCTTTTGGACGGCGACGTTGACCGTCATGCCCAAATAGTCGTTCGCTTCACCAACCCACGAGCCTGCCAGCGGGATTGCTTGCGCCGGATGTCGGGCGACTGCCACCGGAATCAAATCAAAGCCGGCACTGATCTGGTTGGTCGGGTCGTAGTCCAGCCAGCCGGCACCTGGGAGAAAGACCTGCAGCCACGCGTGGGTGGCGCCGGATCCGCTCACACCGACCGCGCCGCCATCCAGTGCCGCATCGTAAAGATAACCGGTGACGAAGCGCGAGGCGAACCCGAGCCGGCGCAATGCCTCGATCATGAGCCAGGCATAGTCCCGGCAAGTACCGGATTTGGCGCGCAGGGTTTCACCAGGCGACTGGGTTCCTTCGGCGTCCCTCGGACGATAGCTGAAAGTGTCGCGAAACGTGTGCAGAATCCGGTGCAGGACATCGGTCGTTCGATCCTGGTCGCCGGCAACGAAACTCTTGGTCCACGCGGCCAGGGTTGCGTCCGGATCCTCGGCATGAGGACGTAGATAACCGGCCAGGTCGGTCCCTTCGTCGGGAGTGTATTGCACCGGTATTTCTTCGGCCCGGGATTCCAGCGGAAACGCCTCGACTCCTTTAACGCCGTAATACACGCCGCGAGCCTCAAACATGATCGTCAGCTCACTGGCAGGTTCACTGAATTCCATCACCGTTACCGTGTTGGAGCGGGCATCGGTGGTCCAGTGCATTTTAGCAGGAACGCTGCTTGTTGCAGACCAACTGACGAGACGCGCGGATGCGCCGCGCCTTGGCAAGAACATCGCCCGGTGCGTACCGAAGGTAACAGGCTTCGCATACCGGTAAGTGGTGGTGTGGCTTATCTTGCCGAGAACCGCCATTTGTTCGTCCCGTTGTGTGGCCAGCGCTTCCGAAACGCCTCAGCTTGGTTGATTGTTGCCGATATAGAGAAAGCCTCCCCTTGAAGAGAAGCAGTAGCCAACAGCAACTGTGTTGCGCAACCGCCAACAACGCTCTCTGACATCGCCGCCGGGCCGCCGTTGATCTAAATCAATGTGATCGACCCACCGCACAACAGCAGGTGAACGTCGCCTTTTGGCGCGAAGCGGTCATCCGGCGCGCTTGGACCCCCTGATCCGACCCGGCGAGGGATCTCCTGCATGCCGTTATTCAGCTGAATATGCGCAGGATGACTTCCTACGCGCAGGGCTGATGAGCCGCGTGGGCCCTGCCGATCGCAGCGGCAGCAGAACGGTGCACGAACAAAGTCCGCAGTTTTTCCGCAGTTGCTACTCGGATGTTTCCGTCTCGTTCTGCTGGATACTGCCGAGTGAGATTCCGGCGTGATGCACAAAGCCCATATTTCATGGGCTTAAATGGTGGACGCACAAGGGATCGAACCTTGGACCTCTCCCGTGTGCAGGGGTCGCAGGTTCGAATCCTGCCACTCCGACCATTCTTTCAAATACTTATACTTTCGATGATTTAAGCGTGCAACGAAATGGCTCGATCATAGCAGTGCCGTGCCTGTGGAATTCGATTCTGCATACGAGCGTTGGGGTAAGGCCGTACACGCGCTTGTCACAGCCAACGATCGGTTTGTGCAGATTTCGCCGAGGCATCCTGAGAAGTCCGTGGCTTGGGCGGAGGTGAGGGCCGCGCAATCTGAACTCGACGCTGCAGCGAACGAAATTGATCCCAAGTTCCCCGCGCGGGACTAGCGCCAGCCGCCAAACGCCTCAGCGGCTTCTTCCTGGAATTCGGGATGGTGAATGACCGTAGTTCGCCTCTAGCTGCTCTACCGTCATTCCAAGGCAGCCAGCAGCCTCCCACATATCGACGCCGGCCTGCATCGGCCACGTCGCTGCTGTGTGGCATAGCGAATGCCGGACGACATCATCGCCAAGCCCTGCGTCCTGCAGAATACCTTCCCAGGCTGACCTGATCTTGCCGGCAAGAGGCTGCCCATCGCTAATGCGGTTGACGACGAATCGGATTTGGTCGCCGTTCTCCAGAATGCCGGCCTTGCGCAGTTCGCCCGATCGCATCTGGTCGGGCGCAGTCGGCTAGCGATCTTTGCCGGAGGGCGCCGCTTCTTGGTTGACCGTTCCAGGGCGCCTTTGCCCGGATAGACCATGGCGTCGAGGTTCATCCAGGGATGCGTGGTGGAGGGGGAGAGCAAAGAAAATCTAGCGAGAACCAACATGAGCAGACCGAACTGAACGCGCTGCGGCATGAGTGCCGTGTCGGTTTTCGGAAGGTGAGTGATCGTTCTGCAGGTCCGGCTGTTTGTCGGACGAGGCGCTGGCCGCCTATCGCGCGGCATTCCGCCGGCCGGAAGTCCGGCATGCGATGATGCAGGATTACCGGGCCGGGGCGAGCGTCGACCACGAGCACGATCTCGCCGACCGCGCCGCCGGGCTCGTCCTCGATTGCCCGGTATTGGTGCTGTGGGAGCAGGGGCGCTTGAGGGGCGGAAACGCCGCTCACGATCTGGCAGGCCTGGGCCACGCAGGTCGAGGGACGAGCCATTCCCCGGCGGCCATCTTCAACCCGAGGAGCAGCCGGACGCCGTGCTCGACGCGGTCGGCCCGTTTCTTGCTCGACACCTGCGCTGATTGCTGACCCGGCTTGCACGAGCTCGGCTTGTGACGGCGAAAGCAATTTATTGCGGGCCGCGATGGTCCGAACCGGCCTAAAAAGCCGGAGGGCAACGCGAGGTGAACGTGCAACCAACCAACATCGAGATACGCGAACAATCCACGGTGCTGGCGCTGACCTGGCCGGATTGCGGAACCCGGCTGCTCGAGGCGGAGACGCTGCGCCGGGCAAGCCGCGCGGCCAGCGAGATTCGCCGGCAAATCGACGGGATCGAACTCGTGATCCCGCCGGGACTTCATGTGTCCGCGGTCGAGCCGATCGGGAATCACGCCCTGCGCCTGTCGTTTTCGGACGGGCATGATCGCGGCATCTATCCCTGGTCCTATTTGCGCGAACTCGCCGGGCAGCATTGAGGTCGCGACATGGATGAGATCAAGGATGGCGTGACCGAGGTCACCTGCGATGTCCTCGTGATCGGCGGCGGAACCGCCGGGCCGATGGCTGCCTACAAGGCCAAGCGCAGTAATCCGGCCGCGCGCGTAGTCCTTCTGGAAAAGGCCAACGTGAAACGCTCGGGAGCGATCGCGATGGGCATGGACGGGCTGAACAATGCCGTCATTCCCGGCTACGCCACGCCCGAACAATACACCAAGGAAATCACCATCGCCAATGACGGCATCTGCGATCAGGCGCCGGTCTACAAATACGCGTCGCGCTGTTTCGACATCATCCAGGAGCTCGACCGTTTCGGGATCAAGTTCCAGAAGAACGAGAACGGCGATTTCGACGTCAAGAAGGTCCATCACCTCGGCTCCTACGTGCTGCCGATGCCGAATGGCGATACCGTCAAGAAGGCGTTGTATCGCCAGCTTCGCCGCGAGAAGGTGTTGATCTCCAACCGCTATATGGCGACGCGTCTGTTGACGGGACGGGACGGGCAGATCGCGGGTGCGATCGCCGTCAATACGCGCAGCGCCGAGTTCCTGGTGCTGCGTGCAAAAACCGTGATCCTGTGCGCCGGTGCGGCGGGCCGTCTCGGCCTGCCGCAGTCCGGCTATCTCTGGGGTACTTACGAGAATGCCACCAATTCCGGCGACGGATACGCGATGGCCTATCATGCCGGAGCGGGGCTCGCGAACCTCGAATGCTATCAGATCAATCCCCTGATCAAGGATTACAACGGCCCCGCCTGCGCCTATGTGGCCGGTCCGTTCGGCGCCTATACCGCCAACAGCGAGGGCAATCGCTTCATCGAGTGCGACTATTGGTCGGGCCAGATGATGCAGGAGTTCTACAACGAACTGCAATCCGGCAAGGGACCGGTGTTCCTGAAGCTCAACCATTTGCATAGCGACACCGTCGGCAAGATCGAGGCCGTGCTGCACAATGTCGAGCGTCCGTCGCGCGGCCGCTTCCACGAAAATCGAGGCACGAACTACCGCGAGCGCATGATCGAAATGCATATTTCCGAGATCGGGTTCTGCTCCGGCCACAGCGCATCCGGTGTCTTTGTCGACGAGTTTGCGCGCACCACGGTGCCGGGTCTCTATGCCGCGGGCGACATGGCAAGCGTACCGCACAATTACATGCTGGGCGCCTTCACCAACGGCGCGGTGGCGGGAGAGCACGCGGCGGAATTTGCCGGGAATACCGATCTTCCTGACTATGACCCCGCTGACGTCGCCCGCGAGCAGGCACGTGTGCTGGCGCCCACGAGGCGGGAGGATGGAATTCCGCCCAACCAGCTCGAATACAAGGCCCGGCGCTTCGTGAACGACTACCTCCAGCCGCCCAAGGTCACGGCGAAGATGAAGATCGGACAGGCGCGATTTGCGGAGATCCGCGAGGACATGGAAAATGCCATGGTGGTCCGCGATGCGCACGAACTGATGCGATCGCTTGAGGTCGCCTCCATTCTGGACTGCGCCGACATGGCGGCATTCGCCTCGCTGTTCCGCACCGAGAGCCGCTGGGGCCTCTATCATCACCGCGTCGAATATCCCCAGAAGAACGATGACGAATGGTTCTGCCACAGCATCCTGCGCAAACAGAATGCACAGATGATCGCGGAAAAGCGGCCGGTCGCGCCCTATGTCGTCCCGATAGAGGAATCCGAGCGCTCCGCCTACGACCGCCAGCGCATTCGCCAGCACGCCTGAGATACGGATATCACATGCCGATTGCCCACACCCCCACAACCGTCCCGGTCATTGTCGACGAGGCCAAATGCATTGCCGACAAGGGATGCACCGTCTGCGTCGATGTATGCCCCCTCGACGTGCTCCGGATCAGCGACCTCACCGGCAAGGCCTACATGAAATATGACGAGTGCTGGTATTGCATGCCGTGCGAGACCGACTGCCCGACCGGGGCCGTGACCGTCAACATTCCCTATCTGTTGCGCTGAGATGACGGCGTTCGAACCATTCGAGGCGTTCGGTGACCTCGACGAGATTTCCGAACGGCTGGAGAGCCCGGATCCGTCGGTGCGGCGCCTTGCGGTCATTGATCTCGTGGAGACGTCGAGCGGCGAGGCCATTCCGCTGCTGGTGCGAGCAGCGGGCGATCCGGCTGCCGAGGTAAGGCTGCAGACGGCCAAGGCGTTGGGCGAATTTGACGGCGTCGATGTCGCCAAGGGGCTGGTCGGTGCCCTGACTGACTCCGAGACGGATGTCGCGCAGGCCGCCGCGGACAGCCTCGCGGAACTTCGCGAGTCCGCGGCCAGCGTCGTGTTGCTCCCCTTGGTGACGCATTCGTCGGCCTTCGTGCGCGCCGCGATCTTTCGCGCGCTCAAGGCGCTGCAGGTCAGCGAATCGCTCGGGCCCGCCATTGCCGCGCTCGGCGACGCTGATGCCGCGGTGCGCGTGCAGGCGGTTGGTGTGATCGGCTATCTGAAGAAGACCGAGACGCTGCCTTCGCTGATCCATGCGACCAGGGACGAAAGCACTGACGTCAGGCTTGCAGCCGTCAATGCGCTGTCCTTTGCACGCAATGAGGCGGCGGCGCAGGCGGCCGCGGATGCGCTCTCGGATGGCGAATGGCAGGTGAGAGCGGTGGCGGCCGAGACGATCGGGCGGGTCGGCCAGATTTCGGTGGCGACGGCGCTGACCCGGTCGCTCGGTGACAGCTACTGGCAGGTTCGTCAGAAGGCGCTGCAGAGCCTGGGCAAGCTCCGCGCCCGTCTCGCCGTGGCTTCCATCATTCCATTCCTTGACGATCCGCTTCCTTCGCTGCGCAAGGACGCTGCCGCGGCGCTTGGCGATATTGCTGATCCGAAAGCCCATGATGCCCTCGCCGCGCGCGCCCAGGACGAAGATCCGGACGTTCGCAAGACCGTGATTTGGGCGCTCGGACAGATCGAGGCGCGCAACTAATCCTTGAACAGGATCGTCTCCAGCAAGTCGATGCGCTTGATGCGGATGACGCTGCCCTCGATGGCAATGATGCGCTTGGTTTGAAACCGCTTCAGCATCATCGTCACCCACTGGCGGGTTGAGCCGACCATCGCCGCAATCTGGTCGTGGGTTACCTTGCGGTTGATGACGATCGTGTCGCCATCGGAAACGCCGTAGAGTTCGGACAGGTTCAATAGATATTGCGCCAGCCGCTCGATCACGGAGCGGGTGCCCAGGATCTGCGCCATCGACGAGTAGCACTTGCCCTTGGCGATCAGCCCGTCGATCAGCGCCAGCGCAAAGGTAGGCATTTGCACCAGAAGCTTCTGCAAGCTGGCGCCGGACAATGCCGTGATCTCGCAATCCTCGACCGCGACGCCGGACCACATATGGATGCCGCCGCCGTATATATCCGGGCCGCCGATGAAATGGCCTGGCGTCCAGTAGGCAAGGGTGATCTCGCGGCCGGAGGGGGCGGTGTAATAGACCCGAACCTGTCCGCGCCTGATGATGAAGATGCCGTCATGATGTTCACCCTGATTGAACACCATCTCCCCCTGGGGCACCGGAACGGTTCGGCCCGCGGCCTGAACCTCCTCCATCTGCTCGGCGGACAGCCGATCGAGAAAATGCGCGCCGACGTTCAGCCCCTCGATGGACTCGCTCATGAACAGGGCGGGTTCCTTGCGAGCGGGCGGCCTGGATACGACGGCAAGCCGTTCCTTGGCCGGCCAGTCCAGCTGCACGACGGCGCCGGTCCGCGCCATCAGGGCCAAGGGCTCAGGATCGGAAGCTTCTTTGAGTGTCGTCATTGCCTCAGTTCGCCTTGCGATTTCGCCGACAGCTAAATGGGACAGAACGGCAAAGTCCACTTCTTTGAACGAGTCGAAATGCACTTAGCAAAGGTCATGCGCCAACGAGTTGTTGTCGAGACGATTTATCTGCCGATCGTGTCATGGCGAGAAAATCATTTGACGGCGTTCGACGGCACATTGCGACGGAATCACGACGCGGCGCGGGTAAGAGGTGGAACGCAAGTAATTGCTTCAGCGGACAACGCGCAGACCAGATAGTCCGATCGATCGTTCATGCTGGCGGCACTGTGCCGGCCATCGATAGTCGAGGACAGGCCGATGATCTCTTCTGGTATTGTGAGAATAACCGCTGCTGTTGCGGTTGCGATGATTGGCCTGACCGGCATGTCGCGTGCCGAAACCATTCGTGTTGCGGTCGGGACGCAGGACACGACGATCAATTGCGCAACCGGCGGGCTTTTGATCCGCGAGTTGAAGTTGCTGGAGAAGTTCCTGCCCCGGGACGGCAAATACAAGGATGTCACCTACGACATCCAGTGGAAGAACTTCACCAGCGGCGCGCCGCTCACCAACGAGATGGTGGCCGGCAAGCTCGATCTCGGCGCCATGGCGGATTTTCCGGGATCGTTGAACGGCGTGGCGTTCCAGAAGGCCGGCCGACGCAGCCTCTTCATCAGCGTGCTCTCGGGCAGCACCAAGGGCAGCGGCAACGGCATCGTGGTGCCGGTGAACTCTCCGGTGCAGTCGATTGCCGACCTGGAGTTGCGGCCGAACAGATGGCCCTTTCGTCCATCGTTTCATCTCCGCCCCCGTCCCCGCGACCGGCGCCTGGCGGAGCAGTCACTAACAAGCATCGCGGCGGAGAAGCTGGCTGCTGACGACGCTGGGAAACTATCTGATGCCGTGGCGGCATCCGGCGGTGGCGCGATGAACATCCGGGTTACCGATCTACCGGCCAAGACCGTGGGACGCATCGACGTCGCGAATGTGACAACGTCATCCCCCGCGCGGACATCGTCAAACGTGCGGCGAGGCTTGGCGCCGAGATCAGGAATATCAAGCTGTCGGGCGACCTGTCCGATGAAACGATCGGCGCGATCAACCAGGTGCTGCTCGAGCACAAGGTCATCTTCTTTCGCGACCAGAATCATCTCGATGATTCCGAGCAGGAACGTTTCGCGATCCGGCTCGGCAAACTGGTGCCGCATCCGACCGTCGGCGCGATCAAGGGCACGTCGTCGATCCTGGAGCTCGATTCCGGAAGGGGTGGCGGGCGCGCCGACCAGTGGCATACCGACGTCACCTTTGTTGATGCGTACCCGAAGATATCGGTGCTGCGCGGCGTCGTGATCCCGCCATTCGGTGGCGACACCGTCTGGTCGAATACGGCCGCGGCTTATCTTGATTTGCCTCTGCCCTTGCAACGTCTCGCCGACGAGCTTTGGGCCGTCCACAGTAACGCCTACGACTATGCGGTGAAGTCGAAAGCCACGGAGGCGGACCGAAAGCATTTCGACGAGGTGTTCACCGGAACGATCTACGAGACCGAGCATCCGGTTGTCCGCGTCCATCCCGAAACCGGCGAGCGCACGCTTGTGCTCGGCAATTTCGTGCAACGCTTCGTCGGTCTTCCGAAATATGACGGCCAAAGGCTGTTCGACCTGTTCCAGTCGCATATCACGGCGCCCGAAAACACCGTGCGGTGGAACTGGCAGGCCGGCGACGTCGCGATCTGGGACAATCGCGCCACGCAGCATTATGCGGTCAACGATTACGGCGATCAGCACCGTGTCGTGCGCCGCGCCACCATCGATGGCGACGTTCCGGTCAGCGTGGACGGCCGCAACAGCGTGACGCGCATCAAGTCCAGCAGGCAACCTGCCGCCAAGGCGGCTTAGCTCGCTCTCATCAGGAACTCAGCAAAATGACAAACTTATTGCGATCGATGCGTCCGATAGTGGCGCTTTTCACCGGAGAAGCGACCGGAACGGCATGGCGCGCGTTTTGGTCGTTCATCGTGGCGGTCTGCCTGATCGGTCAGGCCGTGGCCGAGCCGCTGGAAAAGACCGAGATCCGCTACCAGGGCTGGGCCGGGCAGGTGACGTTCACCGAGCTTGCCGAGGATCTCGGCTATCTGGCGCCGCTCAAGCTCAAATGGGTCGGCAACACCATCAGCGGCCCGCAGGACATCCAGACCGTGGTCACGGGTGACATCGATGTCGGCGGCGCCTTCTACGGCGCGATCCTCAAGCTGATCGCTGCCAAGGCGCCGATCAAGGCGGTGGTCGGCTATTACGGGTCCGACGCCAACACTTACTACGGCTACTACGTGAAGGACGACAGCCCGATCAAGACCGCACGTGATCTGATCGGCAAGAAGGTCGCGGTCAATACGCTGGGCGCGCATCTGGAGTTCGTGCTGCGCGAATATCTCGCGCGAAACGGCCTCAGCGCCGCCGAAGCTAAGCAGGTGACCCTGGTGGCGATCCCGCCGGTCTCCGGCGAGCAGACGCTGCGCCAGGGCCAGGTCGAGGTGAGCGCGCTCAGCGGCGTCCTGCGCGACAAGGCACTCGACCGCGGCGGCATTCGCTCGCTGTTCAACGACACCGACCTGTTCGGCCAGTTCACCGGCGGCGCCTACGTGCTGCGCGAAAAGTTCATCAAGGACAATCCAAACGCCTCCCGCAAGCTGACCGAGGGGATTTCGCGCGCAATCCAGTGGGCCCAGACGACCCCGCCGGAAGAGGTGCGGGCGAAGTTCGACAAGATCATTGCCGAGCGCAAGCGCAACGAGGACCCGTCGTCGATCAAGTACTGGAAAAGTACTGGCGTTGCGGCCAAGGGCGGCGTGATCACCGATGCTGAGATCCAGGTATGGATCGACTGGCTGGAGAAGGACGGCCTGTTCAAGCCGGGTCAGATCAAGGCCCGCGACGTCTACACCAACGAGTTCAATTTCTATCGTCCGGGCAAGACGGCGGAAGCGCGATGACGTCCGTTAAAATCAGCTTCCAGCAGGTCCGCAAGGAGTTTGTCGTTCGTGGCGAGGGAGGCGGGCCGTCGGACCGCTTCACCGCGCTGGAGGATATCACGCTCGACGTGCGACCCGGCGAGTTCCTGGCTCTTGTCGGCCCGAGTGGCTGCGGGAAATCGACGTTGCTTGATCTGCTCGGCGGCCTGACGGCGCCGACCAGCGGCCGCATCCTGCTCGACGGACGGGCGATCCAAGGGCCGGCGCGAGACCGTGGCATCGTGTTTCAGCAATACGCGCTGTTTCCCTGGCGTACCGCCGTGCAGAACGTCGAGTTCGGACTCGATATCGCAGGGTTCAAAGCGAGAGAGCGTCGCGAACGGGCGCTGCACTATCTCGAACTGGTTGGTCTTTCGGCTTTCGCCGAACGCTATCCGCACGAACTCTCAGGCGGCATGAAGCAGCGCGTCGCGATCGCGCGCAGTCTGGCTTACGATCCGGAAGTGCTGCTGATGGACGAGCCGTTCGCGGCGCTCGACGCGCAGACCCGGGAAACGCTGCAGGGCGAATTACTGCGCATCTGGCGGACAATGGGCAAGACCATCCTTTTCATCACCCACGGGATCGACGAGGCGGTCGTGCTCGGCCAGCGGGTCGCCGTAATGACGTCGCGTCCTGGCCGCATCAAGCAGGTGGTCGAGATTCCCGAAGCGCTTCGCAGCGAAACGGAGGATGTGCGGTCGCTGCCCGAATTCGGTCCGGTACGGCACGAGGTCTGGTCCTTGCTGCGCGAAGAGGTATTGAAAGCCCAGCAACTGGCTGGTGGAGCAGGCGCCGCCCGCGCGAGCCGCGCTTTGGAGGAAGTTGCCCATGTCTAGCCTTGAGGTACTCAGCGTTCTTGAACTTGCGCAGGCACGGCCCGGCTCCCCGGTCGGGGCGGAAGCGCAACCGTCGCCGGTGTTAAGTTTCGTTCGCCAAGCACTCCGTTCGCTGGGTGCCTTTGGGCAGCGATCGCTGTTGCTAGTGGCGCTGTTGTCGCTATGGGAGGCGGCTCCAAGGCTGGGCCTGATCGATGCCGTGTTCCTGCCACCGTTTTCGGAAGTGATCGCGGCCGGCTGGCAGCTTGCACAGACCGGCGAGCTTTACGACGACGTCGCCGCCAGCCTGCTGCGTGCTTTGAGCGGCTTTCTGATAGCGGTCGTGCTGATCGTTCCGCTTGGCCTCGCGGTCGGCTGGTATGCCCGGCTCGGCAATCTCCTGAACCAGTTCATCGAGATCTGCCGGAATACCGCGCCGCTTGCACTGCTGCCGGTGTTCATCCTGCTGCTCGGGATCGGCGAACTGTCAAAGATCACAATGGTGGTCTATAGCTGCGCCTGGCCGCTGTTGCTCAACACCATTGCCGCGGTCAAGCAGGTCGATCCGCTGCTGATCAAGTCGGCTCGGACCATGGGCGCAACCCCGCAGCAGTTGTTCCGCAAGGTGATCCTGCCGGCTTCGCTTCCCACCATCTTTGTCGGCATTCGCCTGGCCAGCGCCTCAGCCATGCTGGTGCTGGTCGCCTCCGAAATGGTCGGTGCCAAGGCGGGCCTCGGCTATCTCATTATCAACAGCCAATACAGTTTTCTGATTCCGCAGATGTATTTCGGCATTTTGGGGATTACCGTCATCGGACTCACCTTCAATGCCATCCTCGAGGCGCTGGAGAGGCGCTTCATGCGGTGGAAGGCCCCGGCCGCGACGTGAAGCAGGAGAGGCCGATCACGGCGCGGCAGGGGTGTTCCGCGCCGTCGCCTGCGTCACCACGCTATTCGGCGGCACATCCTTGGTAAGCCAGACATTGCCACCGATCGTCGACCCATGGCCGATCGTAATCCGACCGAGGATGGTGGCGCCGGCGTAGATCACCACGTCATCCTCGACGATCGGGTGGCGGGCATCCCCCTTGATCACATTGCCCTCGTCGTCGGTCGGAAAATGCCGCGCGCCGAGTGTGACCGCCTGATATATCCGCACATTGTCGCCGATGATGGCGGTTTCGCCGATCACGACGCCGGTGCCGTGATCGATGAAAAAGCCGGAGCCGATCGTGGCCCCTGGATGGATATCGATGCCGGTTCTGGCATGCGCGATTTCGGCCGTCAGCCGGGCGATCAGCCGCGCGTTCTGGCGATGCAGGATATGGGCGAGACGGTGATGGATGATCGCGATCATGCCGGGATAGCCAATCAGGATCTCCGGAAAATTGCGCGCCGCCGGGTCGCCGACGAAGGCCGCCCGCAGGTCGCTGATCAGCAGCCCGCGCACCGCGGGCAGTTGAGAAGCAAAGCTGCGCGTCAGCTCGACCGCATCCTCGCGACGGAATCCCGGCTGCAAATCGTCGCCAACGAACAGGGCGCCGCGATGGACCTGATCGCATAGGGAATCCAGCGCAATGCTCAGCGTGTTGCCGACGAAGTAGTCGATATTCTCGCCATCGAGGTCGGACTGGCCATAGTGCCGGGGAAACAGCGCTTCCGTCAGGCCGTTGAGGATGGCCTCGAGGGCATCCCGCGACGGCGCGCGGCGTGGCTCGCCATCGCGGCGAATGCTGTGGGTCTCTTCCCGCGAGACGCGCAACTCCGCGACGATTCGGTCGAGATGCCAGCGGACCGGCGAAGTTTCGGCCTCGTTGGCGGCAGCGTTTCGGGAAACCGGTAGAACTTCGCGCTTCATGCTTGCCCACACGGCGATGAGGTACCGCATGAGATACTGTTTGTCGGTGCCGATGAAAACGCATCGGGAGCAGACCCCCGCAAAAAGAAAAATTCATCTCCGTTGCTGCACAGGGTCCGCAACTCTCGTCTCGCATCATCGGCAGGAACAAAACGTCCGATGCGCCGCCACACGAATCTTCTTCGGCTGGCTGCGACAGGGAAAGCTTCGTCCAAATCTCCGCAAATATCTGAAATTGTCACCGGCAAGCGCGCGCGTAACGATATTGGCGCGGCGCAATGCCCCGTTCACGATCGATTTTGCCCGGAGACAGTGGCTGATGACAGTTCAATTCACGCGCGCACAAAGAGTGTCTGCGCCGGCGGGCTCCGTTGAGTTCGATGCCGATGTGCTGGTGATCGGCGGTGGTCCGGCCGGCACGTGGGCGGCGATCAGCGCGGCGGAACAGGGCGCGCGCGTCGTTCTTGCTGACAAGGGATTTTGCGGAACCTCGGGCGCCACCGCCGCAGCCGGCACCGGCGTCTGGTACGTCGATCCGGAGCCCGCGCTGCGCGAGGCGGCGATGGCCAACCGCGAAAAACTGGGCGGCCATCTACAGGACCGCCGCTGGATGGCGCGGGTGCTCGATCGCACCTATGAGCAGAGTAACCGATTGGGAGACTGGGGCTATCCCTATCCGGTGGATGACAACGGCAAGTCCCAGCGCAATTCGCTGCAGGGACCGGAATATATGCGCCTGATGCGCAAGCGCACCAAGCAGGCCGGCGTCACCATTCTCGATCACAGCCCGGCTCTCGAGCTGCTGGTTGATGAAAAGGGAGCGGTGGCCGGCGCGAGCGGCCTGCGCCGCCAGAAACACGATTCCTGGACCGTACGCGCCAGGGCTGTCGTGATCGCGACCGGCGGCTGCGCCTTCCTCAGCAAGACACTGGGTTCGAACGTACTGACCGGCGACGGCTACCTGATGGCGGCGGAAGCGGGTGCTGAATTCAGCAGCATGGAATTCTCTAACCCCTATGCGATCTCGGCTGCATTTGGTTCGGTGACCAAGACGCTGTTCTATGGCTGGGCCACGTTCACCTACGAAGACGGCAGCGTCGTGCCCGGTGCGGCTTCGAAGGGTGGCCGCTCGGCCATCGCCCGTGCGCTGACGCAGGGCCCGGTCTATGCCCGGCTCGACAAGGCCGACGGCGACGTGCAGCGCCAGATGCGCGTCTCGCAGCCGAACTTCTTTCTGCCTTTCGACCGCACCGGCATCGATCCTTTTGCCGACCGCTTTCCCGTGACCTTGCGGCTTGAAGGCACAGTGCGCGGTACCGGCGGGCTTCGCATCGTCGACGACAGCTGCGCGACCACCGTGCCCGGGCTCTATGCGGCGGGCGATGCAGCGACGCGCGAGCTGATCTGCGGCGGCTTTACCGGCGGCGGCAGCCACAACGCCGCGTGGGCCATTTCATCAGGCACATTTGCCGGGCAGGGTGCCGCCGAGTATGCGCGCCATGCCGGTCCCACACGGGGGCGAAGGCTATCCTCCGCCGGCACAGTGGCGCTGCGCCAGCGTGCTGGACGGCCGTTCAAGCCGGCCGAGCTCGCCAAATCGGTTCAGGACGAGGTCTTTCCTTACGAGCTAAACTACTTCCGCGAAGCGGGCCGCCTCGGCGGGGCGCTTGAAAGGCTCGATGCGCTCTGGACCGAAGTCTCACAGGCGGATGCCGCCGCCGCTGACGACGTATTCCGGGCCCGCGAGAGCGCATCCATGCTGGCAACCGCACGCTGGATGTACCGCAGCGGATTGGCGCGACAGGAGAGTCGCGGCATGCACCGCCGCGATGATTTCCCGGGCCAGGACGACCGCCAGCGCCACTACATTACATCAGGTGGTCTCGATGAGGTCTGGACCGCGGTGCGCCCGCTGGCCGGAGCGGCCTATGCGGAGGCCGCGGAATGATCGAAGTCATCGACGACCAGCGCTGCACGTCCTGCGACATCTGCGTGAACATCTGCCCGACCAATGTGTTTGACAAGACCGATGGAATTCCCGTCATCGCGCGCCAGGCCGACTGCCAGACCTGTTTCCTTTGTGAACTCTATTGCCCTGAAGACGCACTGTTCGTTTCGCCGTTCGCGGATATTCCGCAAGACGTCGATCTTGAGACGCTGAGGCAAAATGCGCTGCTCGGGAGCTATCGACGCGCCGTTGGCTGGACCGAAGAAACGAAACACCGCCGCGACATCGACCGCAGCTATCTGCTGTTCGGTCATTGATATCCTGGCTGCCCGCAACCCAGGCGGCCACATCTAGGAACTGGAATCCGTTATGAATGTGCATCAGTCCTTGGCGGCCTCGCGGCCGCTCGAGTCGTTTCCATCGCCCGACAGCGCTGCGGCCAAGGCAGACGCAATGGTGCGGTTCGAGAGCGTGGAGAAGACGTATCCGGCCTATCGCGGCAAACCGAGTGTGCGGGCGCTGCAGAACATCGATTTCGCAATTCCCCGCGGTTCGATCACCGGCGTCATCGGCCGCTCGGGCGCGGGCAAGTCGAGCCTCGTTCGGCTCATCAACGGCCTGGAAAAGCCGACCACCGGTCGCGTCGAGGTCGATGGCCGCAATATCTCCGCGCTGTCCGGCCGCGAGCTGCGGCTGGCGCAGCGTTCCATCGGCATGATCTTCCAGCACTTCAACCTGCTGTCGTCGCGGACGGCGGCGGCCAATATCGCCCTGCCGCTCGAAATCGCGGGCTGGTCGAAGGCCGACATTGCGGTGCGCGTGGCCGAACTGCTCGACCTTGTCGATATCGCCGACAAGCACGATCGATACCCGTCCGAACTTTCCGGCGGCCAGAAACAGCGCATCGGCATTGCGCGCGCACTGGCAACGCGGCCCAACGTGCTGCTGTCGGATGAGGCAACGTCAGCGCTCGATCCGCAGACCACGCGGGCTATTCTCGATCTGCTCGCCAATATCAACCGCGAACTCGGCGTAACCATCATCCTGATCACCCACGAAATGTCCGTCGTCAGGCAACTCGCCAAGGAGGTTATCGTCATCGACGCCGGCGATATCGTCGAACGGGGACATGTTGCCGACATCTTCACCCATCCAAAACAGCGATCACGCAGACTTTTCTTGCAGAAGTCCTTGGCGATTCGGTCCCGGTCTCGCTCGCGAGCCGCCTGCAGGAAAAGCCGGTTCCGGGTGGGCAGGCTGTCATTCGTCTCCTTGTTCGCGGCGACGCCGGCGATACGGTCGTTGCCCGCTTGGCGCGTGAGCTTTCCATTGACGTCGCGCTGTTGTCGGCGCGCATCGATGAGATCGGTGGTCAGCGTGTCGGATCGCTGACGATCGGTGTTCCCGGCGGCGAGGCCGCCGCGCCGCAAGTCCTTGCCTATCTGTTGCAACATCAGTTCTCAGCGGAGCGTCTCGGCTATGTCGCCTGAACTCATCAACCTGATTATCCAGGCGACCGGCGAAAGCCTGTTCATGGTAGCCGTCGCCGCCCTGGTGGCAACTTCGTTCGGCTTGCCGATCGGCATCTTCCTGGCGACTAGCGGGAAGGGCGAACTGTTCGCCGCGCCCAAGATCAACGCGGTGCTGGGCGTCATCGTCAACGCCACCCGATCGACACCGTTCATCATCCTGGTCGTCGCCATCATTCCGTTTACGCGGCTGATTGCGGGGACGTCGATCGGATCGGGGGCCGCGATCGTACCATTGACGATCGCGGCAACTCCGTTCATCGCGCGTCTGGTCGAGGCGGCGATCCGCGAGGTGGACGCTGGCCTGATCGAGACCGCGTCGTCCTTTGGCGCCACCCCGCTGCAGATCGTGTTCAAGGTCCTGATCCCCGAGGCGTTGCCGGGACTGCTGCTGGCGCTGACGCTCGCGGTGGTCAGCCTGCTCGGCTATTCGGCGATGGTCGGCGCCGTCGGCGGCGGTGGTCTTGGCGACCTCGGCATCCGCTACGGTTACCAACGCTTCATGCCGGAAATGATGCTGGCCGTCGTGGTGGTGCTGATCGCGCTGGTGCAGACGGTGCAGACCGTCGGCGATTATTTCGCGAAGCGGGTCAATCGCCGGCTGCGGCATCGCTGAGGCTGGAATCCTCACACCTCATGGCGATGATCGCGAGTCTTTATCCAGGTGTTCCTCGACCGGTTGATTGAAGATAAATTTCCGCATTCTGGCTGGCTTCGAAGAGGATCGCGTGGCGACCCTCGTCTCGCTGACGCGGGCGAGTTTCGTGGCAAGCGCGGCGCACTGATTGCGGATATCTGGGATTGCGATGATCTCCCAGAAGGCGGCACGGGTAAGCGGACCGACGGCAAATAACCGCCGCGACGGAACGCCGTCCTCGTTGATGACCGCGCAATCCGGCCTGATCTCGATGCCAATATGCAGCGGATCGACCCGCGCCAGCCCCCGGTCGAGCAGGCTTCGCACAGCCGGATTGGCGGAGGCGAGGGGATCTTTGACGATCCCGGTGCAATCGACGATGGCACCGACCTGCATGCTCTGGACTTCGCTTTGGCCGCGTCGGCGGTAACGCACCAGGGCGCCGGCATCGTTAGGCTCGATGCCAGCGACCTTTGCCGCCATCAGGGTCAAACGGCCATCATAAAGCGCCTGCGTGATGCGCGCTTCCACCTCGGGCGCCATGCGATGGCGATGAACGTCCCACCAGGCGCGCGCATGTTCGAGGAAGCGGCGTTTGGAGGCGGGCGGAAGCTCGCGCCAGAGCCGTTGGGTGTATGGCCTGACACCGTCGATGACGCTGCGCCAGTCCCCGCCGTCTGCGACATGCGCGTCGACCCGATCGCGGAACCAGCGCAGCAATTGGCTGATGCCGGCGCCGAACGGAACTTCCGTTTCCTGGATGCGAATCGGAGCGACGCGGCGATGAGGTTTCGTCAACAGGCCGCGTCGTGACATCGCGACAACAGCCCCGCGGTGTCCATCATGGACGAGGGACTGGATGTAGTCGACCATCGTGAGCCCGCTACCGAGGATCAGTACGGTAGCGTCAGGATCGACGCCGGCTGCGGATGGCGGCAGCCAGGGATCGACGTAACCCGGCGAACAGGACCGGATGTCGTGCCCGGTGGCCAGAACGGCGATATCGCCGACATAGCACCTGCCGTCATCGAGCCGGACCGTAACCTCTCCCGGCTCTTCGCTGACATCGACGCAAGTGCCCTGCACAATCGAGAGCCGGTGCAACGAGCGTCCTTTGGACATCGTCAGTAGGCTCGCAATGTAATCGCCGTAAATGCGCCGTGGCACGAAACAGTAGGGATCGGGACAGGGCGGCGGCACGCCTTCACGCGAGGTCAGCCAGCGCCAGAAATGATCCGGCTCATCCGGCAGTGCGCTCATGTTCGCGACGCGCACATTGAGCACGTGTTCGGGATTGCCGGTATGATAGGCCAGCCCACGCCCGATATCGGGGCGCTTCTCGATCAGCGTGACGCGAAAGTCGGGGGTGGAACGCTGTAGCAACTGATAGGCCAGCAGCACGCCGCTGGCGCCGCCGCCTATGATGATTGCGTGTCGGCTAGCGAAGGCATTCATGCGACCGCCCCCCAGGTTCGCCAAATGATTGGTAAACGCGGCATTTGTCTCGCCCGATCATGGCCGAATTCTAGCCGCGAATGCGGTGGCTATCCAAAAAGAAAATCATTCTGAAATCTGCGAACATCGAAGTGTCGCACTTCCGGGAACTCGCATGTGCGCAGAGAGTTTTTGTAGGCGACGTTCTTTTACGATTACACGGTACGTGTGCGAGCGTATGATCACGAACAGCTCGCCCAGATTTTTCCGTCTGGCCGAGACGCTAGAAATCGTTCCATTTTCTTTTCTGTTGTCCGCATAGAACTGTGGACGCGTTACGACGGCAACATTGAACGCCCATTTCATTGACGCGACTGTGGCCATCAATACTATCTGCGCAGGGAATTGCCCCGCTCAAGAGTTGCCGCATGCGATCTGATCGAACACCAGCGTCCGGATATACGCACCAGTGCGTGACGCTGCGCTGCTTCTCCGCGGCCACCGGCGCCTGTCGCTGATCTTCCTGTTCGAACGAATCGTCGTCACATCCAGACAGGAACACCGGATCGTCCGGTGAAAGAGCCGACATGACCCAAGCTTACGTCATCGAAATCGAGAGCCGAACCGCAGGCATTGTCGCCCGAGACGAGCGGGGATACCGCTTCTTTTCCTCGGATCGAGCTTTCGACGGCCTCGAAGGCCGCGAATTTCGGACGGCGCGTCAAGCCGAACGGGCCGCCAGAGCGCTGCTGCAGCAGCGCCGCCATCTGATGGCCAATCCATCGATCGCTTCGGCGTTCTGATTACCAACCCCCATCATTCACAAGCTAACGGAGACCAATATGAAGTTTCGTTCCATTCTGATTGCCTCGACAATGCTCGCCGCCTGGTCGGCGAGCGCCGCAGCGGAAGCCATCAAGATCGGCGTCACGCCAGGGCCGCATGCCCAGATCCTCGAAGCCGTCAAACCGATTGCCGCGAAGAAGGGGCTCGATATCCAATTGATCGAGTTTTCCGATTATGTAGTTCCGAACGCCGCGCTCGACGCCGGCGAACTTCAGGCCAATTCGTTTCAGAACCAGCCGTATCTAGACAATCAAAAAGCCGATCGCGGTTACAAGATCGAGTCGGTGGGCCTGACGGTCAATTTTCCGATCGGGGTCTATTCGAAGAAGCACAAGAGCTGGTCGGATATCCCGAACGGCGGCACGGTTTCGATACCGAACGATCCCACCAATGGCGGGCGGGTGCTGCTGCTGCTGCGTGACAAGGAAGTCATCAAGTTGAAGGAGGGAGTCGGTTTCAAGCCGAAGATCTCCGACATCGTCGACAATCCCAGGAAGCTCAAATTCATCGAAATCGATGCGGCGCAGTCGCCGCGTGCGCTCGACGATGTCGATGCGGCGGCGATCAACACCAACTACGCGACCCAGGCGGGGCTTGATCCCGTCAAGGACCCGATCCTGCGCGAAGACCCGAAGGGACCGTACGTCAACCTGATCGCGGTCCGCGCGGCCGACAAGGACAAGCCGTGGGTCAAGACGCTGGTCGAGAGCTACCAGACGCCGGAGGTCAAGGAGTTCGTCTTAGCAAAATTCAAGGGTGCCGTGTTGCCAAGCTGGTAAACAGGCGTCGGCGCTCTGGCCCGGCTCGCCCCGCATCGTCAGATTGATTTGCACGCGCGATCAACCAGTTCGATGAACCAGCGTAGCGCTGGATCGGCCAAGGCACGGCGTGCATGGATAAGGTCGATGGGGAAGGCCGCCACGTCGTAGGGAAGCGGTACGACCGTCACGCCCGCGGCTGCTGCGAAGCGACGAGCGATGCGCTCGGCCATGGTCGCCAGGAGGTCGGTGCCGGCGACGGCAAAGGGTACCGCGACGACGTGGGCGAGCGTGACCGCGGTTCGACGTTTGCGTCCATGCCGTGCCAGCATCGTATCGATGGCGCCGGGCAGTCCATCGCCGCCGGCGGACGAGAACAGGGCGTGCGGGAGGCGCGTGTAGACCTCGCCGGTGAGTGACACGTCTTGCTTGGCACGTTTGGCGTCGCGAATGCAGACAAAGCGTTCCTCGAACAGCAGGTGCCGGGTGACGCGCGCGGAGCCGGGAAGATGGCCGCCAATCAAAGCGTCGACATCGCCGCGTTCGAGGCTGGCGACGCTTTCGGCCGCGTCGATGATGGGACGCACCACCAGATCGATGCCCGGTGCCTCGCGCCGCAGCGCCTTGACCAGGGACGGGACCACGACGAGATCGCCATAGTCGGTCACGGCGATCGACAGGCGACGACGGGCCTTTGCGGGCTCGAAGTCCGATCCAGGCGCGAGCACACCCCTGATCTGCCCCAGTGCGTCGCTGATCGGGCGCGCGAGCGACAGCGCCTTGGCGGTCGGTTGCATGCCGGAGGCCGAGCGCACGAAAAGATCGTCTGCAAAGAGCGCGCGAAGGCGCGTCAGCGTGCTGCTCATGGAAGGTTGCGCCAGACCGACGCGTTGCCCGGCGCGGGTCACGTTGCGTTCCTCCATCAGCGCCTCGAAGGCGACCAGGAGATTGAGATCGACAGAAGCTAAATTCATTTGAACGATAATAGCCATATCAATAATCGATTTCCACAATGTTGCGAAGACTGTTCTATTGGCGGTGACAGAACGAATTGGACGGGCGCATGCGACCCTCACTGCTGCGCCTCATCCCGCGCGGACCGACATTGCTGGCGCTCGGCGTGCTCCTCGGGTTGGCCTTTCCAGCTCTCGCAGATCTGGCTCGTCCGTTGATGCCGGCCACGGTCTTCCTGATCGTGCTCGGAACCCTGTTGCGGGTCGACAGCCAGGCCGTCATCGCCGCGCTGCGTCGGCCGTCGCTTTCCGTGCTCCTGCCAGCCGTCGTTATGGTCGTCTGCCCACTGATGATCGGTGTTGCCGGTCACCTCCTGGGCCTCAGCCCGGAACTCGCGCTCGCGGTGGTGCTCGCCGTCTCCGCGCCGCCATCGAGTGGCACGGCGGCGGTGGCACGAATGCTCGGGCTCGATAGCGCGGTACCACTCATGGTTACGGTGTTGTCGATGGTGCTGGCGCCGGTAACCGTGCCGCTTCTTGCAGGGTGGTTCGGCGGGCTGGAGATCAGTGCGCTCGAACTCGCGCTCCGACTTGCATTGTTGATTGGCAGCGCCGAGGGCGTCGCCTTCCTGCTTCGCCGGCATGCGGCCGCGGTGCTGGCGGCCCATGACCGGGTGGTTGACGGGGCCATCGTCGCAGCGCTTCTGGTGTTCGCGGTGGCAACCATGGCCGGCATCCGCGCGCAGATCGCGGCAGACGCGCAGGCCGCTACGCTGTGCCTCGCGCTCGCCTTCGCCTTCAATATCGCTCTGCAGGCCGGCGGCGCCATGTTGCTGCCGGGAAACCTCGCCCAACGGCTGACCGTCGGGCTCATCCTCGGCAACCGCAATGTAGGACTGGTCTGGTCGGCGCTTGGCGCTGCCGCCTCACCACGCATGGCGCTATATTTTGCAGCGATGCAGTTGCCGATCTACATTCTGCCGCGCCTTATCGAAACGTTGATCGGCCGCGAGAAGACCAAGGTGCCGCTATGACGCCGACCCATCTCACCCCCGAACTGGCTTCGCGCTTCGCCCACATCGCGCTCGGCCACGTCGGGCGTGAATATCCCAATAATGTGGACCACGCCCTCGCCGGACCGGAGGATGCCCGCACGCCAAGCGCGCTGCATCCGATCTTCTACGGTAGCTATGACTGGCATTCCTGCGTCCACAGCTACTGGATGCTGGCGCGGCTACTGCGCCGCTTCCCGGAGTCTGCGGCAACCGCCGACATCCGTGCACTGTTCGACGCGCAGTTCGTGCCCGAGAAGGTCGCGGTTGAGTGCACCTATTTCGCCCGTCCGACCGCGCGCGGTTTCAAGCGGCCTTATGGGTGGGCCTGGCTCTTGAAACTTGCGGCGGAACTTGCACTCCACTCCGACGATCGTTGGGGGCGCAATCTCACGCCGCTGGCCGAGGTCATCGCGCAGCGCTTTCGCGACTTCCTGCCGCTATCGACCTATCCAGTGCGGGTGGGAACGCATTTCAACACGGCATTCGGCCTACGGATGGCGGCGGACTACGCCGGTGTCACAAAAGATGAAGCACTCGCCGACTTGCTGCGCGAGACCGGCTTGCGCTGGTATGGCGAGGATAGCGACTGCCCGGCCTGGGGCGAACCGAGCGGCGACGATTTCCAATCCTCGGCCTTGATTGAAGCCGAGTGCATGCGGCGTCTGTTGTCGCCCCAGGCGTTCTTGCCCTGGTTCGATCGGTTCCTGCCACGACTGATCGAAAGCAAGCCAGCGACGCTGTTCCAGCCGGCAACCGTCACCGACCGCACCGATGGCAAGATCGCTCATCTCGACGGCCTCAATCTCAGCAGGGCCTGGTGCTGGCGCTCACTCGGCAATGCCTTGCCGGCGAACGACGGTCGGCGCGCCCTTGCCCTCGAAGCTGCTCAAAATCATCTGAACGCAGGTCTTCCCCATATTGCCGGCGACTACATGGGCGAGCATTGGCTTGCGAGCTTCGCCGTTCTCGCACTCGATGATGATGACTGAGCGTACCCGCGCGGGGCGATTGCAGTAACTTGCCTCGGCCGTCTGCCACTGACGTCATCACAGAGCCTGAAATCACGCCGCACCTCAGAGTGCGCCCGGGACAAAGGCTGTCGCATTCAGACCGGCGCAGGAATGCCGGCGGACTTCTTCGCTGCGGCGATCGCGGATTGAGCCTGGCCGACTTGAACCTGCGAAATCTGAGCCAAACTGTCGTGACG
This sequence comes from Bradyrhizobium sp. AUGA SZCCT0222, assembly GCF_018130205.1. Taxonomy (NCBI): domain Bacteria; kingdom Pseudomonadati; phylum Pseudomonadota; class Alphaproteobacteria; order Hyphomicrobiales; family Nitrobacteraceae; genus Bradyrhizobium; species Bradyrhizobium sp. AUGA SZCCT0222. The sequence goes on along the minus strand of NZ_JAFCLX010000013.1, from coordinate 104,189 downwards.
ACTTTGCGCCGGATCCGCGTTTTGATCTGGTCGGCTCGGGGTCGGTTCGGTGGCGTGATCTAATTTCATCCTATCCCGAATGACTGAGGTGTTTCCCGAACTATGCCGACGTTGCGTCACGCATGACCTATCGCCAGTACGCTTGATTAACGCAGACTTCATTGCCGATGCTGATTTTTATTTCGGTTGAATGTGAATTGCTCCCGGCGTGTCATCGCGTTGGGATGTGAATTGTGGAGAGGGGTGTGCTTCAAGAAATCTGTGGTGGGTGAATCAGAATGGAAATGAGTGAAGGTCGTGTGCACTCGGGCGTTCGTGTGCACTCCTGTGTGCACTGCGAATGCAGATGATGACGATTTGGCTTCCAATGAGGGCGGATATGATCCTTGAAAAGTCGGCGTAAACGGGGGTACTCACGCCAGATTTGCCAGTCGGTCCAATCCCTCATAGGATGAATGAAATAGACCAATGAAATGAATGCCTTAGATCACAAACTCTCCGTCGCGCCCATGATGGGTTGGAGCGAGAGTTCAAGCCTTTCAATTGGTTAGAAGGCGGCGTGTGCACGATGTGTGCACCGAGAGATCAAAGAAAATCCAGTGACAACCGACGTCAGCAATGTCGACCTGCGGATTTGGCGATATTCGGTACGAAAGGATCTCGTTCGACACTGCAGGAATGGTTGGGGGTTGTCATCGGATCATGTCCGCACCTGAACACGCAGAGTCCGGGACGGCCACGAGATGGCTACCTTCGAAAAAAGGCGGGACCCTATCTGCCCCACTGGCTTGCATAGCCTCAACACGTAGCGATCGACTGAAGTCAGGCCGGTGAGCGTTGCGACGACGATCGGGAAGAGCGAAAAAACGTAACGAACGTCATGCGCGACGTGCGGCCGATGCCTAGCCAGACGACGAACAACGGCGCCAACGCAATCGCGCGCCAACGTTTTTGAGCATGCTTTGGGGCTGGAATTTGAGCTTCAACCCAGGCGGCGCAGGTTCGGGCCTGCTCGGTGCAACTCACGGCGAGCGTCGGTGAGAGGACGGCTTATGCCGCGCTCCCCGCACATAACAGCGGCTGCGAAAATGAGACGCTTGGATATTGGCGGCTTGGGCTTTGAACGGCAGCCTTCCCGAAGGCGCCCGCGAGGGGCGCGTTACGAGACGCACATGGGGGAGGTTCGGCGTGGTCGCCGGATTCTCTCTTCCGCGTCACAGGGAGGAACAACAATGCGCAAGTCTTTGCTTGGCGCCGTCGCGGTGGCCGCCCTTATGTTGCCCGGCGCAGCTCTCGCCCAGAGCGGCACCATCAAGATCGGCATTCTGGTGGCGCTGGAAGGCGCCTTCGCGACCGGTGGCCAGGATGGCGTCCGAAATGTCGAACTGGCTCTCAAGCAGGTGAACAACACCATTGCCGGCAAAAAGATTGAAACCGTCGTCGCTCCGACGGATACCAAACCCGACACAACGATCCGTATGGCTCGCAAGCTTATTGAGCAGGACAAGGTCGACTTTATCATCGGCCCGCTTTCCGGCTCGGAAGGCATTGCCATGCGCGACTTCGCCAAGACCATCCCCGACAAGGTGGTGATCAACGGCATTTCCGGCGCGCTCGAGACGACATGGGTCGATCCGGCGGCGAACTTCTACCGCTTCAACCTCGACGGCTCGCAATGGGGCTACGGCCTCGGCGGCTACGTCGTGAAGACGAAGGGCTGGAAGAAGGTGGCAACGATCGCAGCCGATTACTCGTTCGGCTACACGAACTTCATGGGTTTTGCGGTGGATTTCTGCAAGTCGGGCGGCGACATCGTCCAGCGGTTCTGGCAGCCGCTCGGCCAATCGGATTTCGGCGGGATCATCGCGCAGCTGCCGGACAATGTGGATGCGATCTATCTGGGCCTTGGCGGCACGGATGCGATCAACTTCCTCAACCAATACCAGCAGGCCGGTGAAAAGACCCGCCTGATCGGCGGCACCATCATGGCCGACCAGACGGTTCTGACGGCGAAAGGTAAAGCGAAAGACGTGCTGAAGGGCACGCCGACCTCCGGCCCCTTCGCCGCCGACAATACCGACCCGGCATGGACCTCGTATGTGAAGCTCTATCAGGACACCTTCCCCGCCGCCCAGCGCCTGCCATCGCCTTCGCTATTCGGTCTGGGCTACTACGTCGCCACGCAGGCCGCCATCAAAGGGCTCGAAGCGGCCGGGGGCGATCTGTCGAACGGGCAGGCAAAGTTCAAGGAAGCGCTCAACAAGCTTCAGCTCGACAGCCCGATCGGCAAGATCACGCTGAACGAAAACCGGCAGGCGACCGGAACGGTCTTCGTCAACGAAGTGGTCGATGGACCGGACGGCAACTTGACCAGCAAGATGGTGGCCAAGACCGAAAACGTCAACCAGACGCTCGGCATGACGACGGCTCAGTTCAAGGCCCTGGGGCTACCGGCGCGCGATGCGGTTGACTGCGCCAAGCTGCGCGCGGGCGGCTGAGCGCGCCTGCCCCTGATGTCATCTTCGGTGGCCGGCGCTCAGAGCCGGCCGCCGCTTCCTTCGGGAATTCCGCCATTGCGGACTCCTTGCGGCGGAAACGCCGGGAGCATCTCCGATGACTCTCATCGACTATCTCACGCGCACGCATTTCGCGGAAGCTGCGATCGAGGATGCGCTTCCGGAGGAGGTGGGGGCGCTCGCCCGGGCGCTGGTATTCGTTGACAACGAGCCGGGAAGCGCGGCCGTTTGCACGCGCGTGCAGGAGGCACTCGACCAGACGTCGATCAGCCTGGCGCGGACCGATCGTGCCACCCCTCATGGAGAAACAACCCTCAGGATTCTGAGCGCCATGAGCGACATCCGGACAGACACGCTCATCGCCGTGGGTGGATCTGCGGCCGTCGGGCAGGCGCGGCTCGCTGCGGAACATGCATTGCGGCGTGGCGAACGCCTCACGCTGATCGCGGTTCCTGCCGGCCTTTGTGATTTCGGGTTAGCGCGGCGGGTGCGCCTGGGGCAGGGCCAGCCGATCACCTGCCCGCGCCCCGACCGGGTCATCGCCGATCCGACGGTACTTGAGGGAGCATCCTCACGTCGCCTCGCCGCCGCGGCCATGGAGGTGCTGGTCCACGCCATCGAAGCCTATGCCAGCCCGGTCTATCACCCGCCGGCAGACGCGCTTGCGCTGGAGGCCACAAAGCGGCTTACGCGGTGGCTACCCGTGGCGCTTGCTTCGCCCGGTCACCGGGAAGCGCAGCGCGAATTGATGGTCGCGGCATTGACGGCCGGGCTCGCGCTGGAAAAAGCGGTTGGCGGGGTCGATGCGCTTGCGCATCCGATCAAGGCTGAACTTGGACCCGGCGTCCTGCATGGCGATCTCCATGTGCCATTGATGGCTGCCATGGCCGACTTCAACACCGAAGCCGTGGGCGATCGATACGCCACCATGGCCGAAACCTTCGCCAGAACAACGCGGGAGCCGCACTTCAGCACCGCAATCGGAGCTTTCGCCCGCGCCATCGGCCTGCCGACCTCCTTGCGGGAGATGGGGATCAATCCGGCTCAGTTCGACCGTTTTGCAGAATTGGCAGCGAACGACCCTGGAGCGCTTGCCAATCCCCGACGGCTGACCCCCGGCGACTGCCGCCGCATTCTCGAGGCCGCCTGGTGAGCACGAATGAGCAGCACCCGGCGCGTGGCAAACGGCCTGGACCGGTGGCGGCCGGGGCAATTTGCCTGTTGTCACAACGCGATCTCCTTATACATTCTTCCGTAACCGCACACAAAGATGGGCGGGGAGGAAACCGATGAGTATTGCTCACGCGGTCGCACATGGTGCGTTCGGGCGCGCTTGCCTCTATGAGCTGGATCGGCCGATGGTGCCGCATGCCCATCGCGAGGGGCATCTGATCTTTCACGTCAGCGGACCGGTCGCCAGCGTGGTTGTCGATGGCAAGACCTTGCCGCTCACGCCCCTCTGCGCAACGGCAATTAGCCCATGGCAACCGCATTATTTCGCGCCGGTTGACCGCCGCGAACCAACGCTGACGCTCGTTCTCTATATTCGCCCGGGCTGGTTTGTTGAGGCGAGCCACACCGCCTTCGAAATCCTGCGCTTCGGCCGCTCGACCGTCGAAATGAGCGACCACATCACCCGGCTTGTCCTGGAAACCGCACGGCTTCTCGCCGACCATGGCGGCTGCGATGGCTCTTTCGAAGACCGGCTCAGTGCCCTCACCCAGGCGGCCTTCGATCAAACCTGGCAGTGGACGAGCGCGGCTGACAGGCCGGCGGCCCATTGTTCGGGACTGCGGGATTTCCGCCTGCGGCGCGCGATCAGCCTCCTGAGCGAGAGGCTCGGCGAACCCGTCGACCTCGCACAGATTTCGCGGAACGCCGGCCTTTCGCGCCCGCATTTCTTCAAGTTGTTTCGCGAGCAGATGGGTTTGCCCCCTACGATCTTCCTCAACGCCCTGCGCATGGAGCGCGCGATCGATCGATTGGCCGGAGGCACGGAAACCGTTTCTGAAATCGGGCTCGATCTCGGCTTTGCGACCCCGGCGAGCTTCTCAAGGTTCTTTATCGCCAATGGCGTCGTGCCGCCGAGCGCCTACCGGCGCAGCGTCGCGGGTCTCACACACTGAAAAAGAGGTGCTGCACACCAAAGAAGAGACGTTCGGGCTAGAGAAAAGACGTTCGGGAAAGGACAGGCCGGCAACTTCAATCTAGCCTTCATTCCAACGGTGGCGAAGTTCGCCACGGGAAGCTGTTGGGCCGTTCTGAGATGGACAATTACATCAAGCGCTATCCGCTCTGGAGCCTGATTTTTTTCCTCTTGGCCGCAGCGTTCCTGTGTCTTGTGCTGGCCCCCTGGCCACCCGAACTGGTGGCGGTTTGGGGCCGCAAGCAAATCTTCCTGAATGCCCTTTTGGGCGGCATCACGCTCGGCGCGCTCTATTTCCTCGTAGCAGCCGGCTTCACGTTGATTTTCGGCCTGATGCGCGTCGTCAATCTCGCGCATGGGTCGTTGTTCCTGATCGGCGGATACGTTGGCTACGAGGTCGCGACCGCCTCGGGTTCATGGCTGCTGGCATTTCCGATTGTGTTCATCGTCGTGGGGCTGATCGGGCTCTTGATGCAGTTCTTCATCTTCTCGAAAATGGAAGGCGAAGAGCTCCGCCAGACGCTGGTCAGCATCGGGCTTTCGATCGTGTTTGCCGACCTCATGCTCTGGTGGTGGGGCGGGCAATCGTATTCGATCCTCGCTCCGCAATTCCTGCAGGGGCCGATGGAATTGCCCCTCGTGAGCAACGTCAACGACGCGACCGGCGCGATTACCTGGCTGCGCTACCCGTCCGTGCGCGTCTGGATCCTGGTCGCGGCAATCGTGATCGGCATTGCGATGTGGCTCGTTTTGAACCGCACCGCGCTTGGCATGCTGATCCGTGCGGGCGTGGATGACCGTGAGATGCTGGCCGCTTCCGGCGTGCGCATCCATCTGGTGTTTCTGGCGGTGTTCGGCTTCGGCGCCGGGCTTGCCGGTATCGCGGGGATCATCGGTGCCACGTTCCAGTCGCTGTCGCCCGGCGAGGATACGCGTTTCCTGCTGGCGAGCCTCGTGGTGGTGATCGTCGGAGGCATGGGGTCGATCGTCGGCGCGGCTTTGGGCGCGCTGATCATCGGGGTGGCCGAGCAGATGGGGTTTGTCTACGCGCCGACCTATTCGATCGTTCTCACCTTCCTCATCATGGCGGCGGTGCTGGCGTTTCGGCCGCAGGGCCTTCTGGGAACGAGGCGGTAGGACATGTCGGTTGCCGATCAAGCCCCTCGCTTCGCCAGCCCCGTCGACCAGCGAATGTGGTCCGAGCGCATTCCCGCCCCTTGGTGGATCTTCGGGTTGATCCTGCTGTTGCTGCCGATCGTGGCCAACAATTTCTGGCTGTTCCAGATAATGGGCTGGACTTTCATTCTGGGCATGATCGGGCTCAGCCTGATGTTCCTCGCCGGCTATGGCGGAATGGTGAGCCTGCTGCAAATGTCGATTGCCGGAATGGCCGGCTACATGGTCGCAATCCTTGGCCCGTCCGGCGCGGCCAATGTCAGTCTCGGCCTCTCCTGGTGGATCGTGCTTCCGGCCGCCTTCCTGATCGCAGCTCTTTTCGCGACGATATCCGGCGCGCTCGCCGTTCGCACGGATGGCATCTACACGATCATGATCACGCTCGCGATCGCGGCGGCCTTCTTCTATTTCACACGACAGAACTACTCGGTCTTCAACGGCTATTCCGGGTTCAACCTCGTGTTGCCGCCGAAACTTTTCGGCGTGAACTGGCGCGATCCCTTGGCTTTCTACTACCTCTCCCTCGGCTGCGCCGCGCTTTGCTACGGCGCGGTCGTCTATCTCGCCCGCGCCCCCTTCGGGCTCGCCCTTCAGGGCGTGCGCGACAACCCGCGCCGCATGGCGGCACTGGGTTTCAACGTGACCGCCCATCGCGTGGCGGCCTACGCCCTGGCGAGCGTTTTCGCTTCCACGGGCGGCATTCTTCTGGTCTGGCAGAATGCGCAGATCGCGCCGGGCACGATCGGAATTTCCTCCGCGATCGATGTGCTCGTGGTCGCGGTCGTCGGCGGAATGCGCCGTCCGCTCGGACCGTTTATCGGCGCTTTCATCTACGTGTTGCTGCAAGTGTTCTCGACCGACATTCTCGGTTTTTTCGGATTCTCGGCGGATCGCTTCAAGCTGATCATCGGGATCGGCTTCCTGGCGATCGTGCTGTTCTCGCCGGATGGTGTGCTGGGTCTGTGGGATCGCTGGCGCGCGAGGATGGCGGCGCGCAAGGCCGCGACGACGGGAGGCGGGGCATGAACGCGCCCGTCGTGTCTTCCCGGATGAACGTGCCCGGGGCTGGCAATGCCAGCTCCGGCAATGCGCTGGAACTGCGCGGCATCACCAAGATGTTCGGCGCGCTGGCCGCAATCTCGGACGTGACGCTTTCGGTGAAACCGGGCGAAAGGCGGGCCGTTCTCGGCTCGAATGGCGCGGGCAAGACCACGCTGTTCAACTGCATCACCGGGGATTTTCTGCCCACAGCGGGCTTGGTCCGGTTTTTTGGCGAGGATGTGACGGTCTTCCCGCCCCATGAGCGAATCCGACGGGGCTTGCGCCGCACCTACCAGATATCCTCGCTCTTCACCGGGCTGAGCGTGATGGACAATGTCTATCTGGCCTGCTGCGGTGTTTCGCGAAACCGTTTCTCGCTGGTCCGGCCCCGCCCCGACGACGCACTCGTGCAAGCAGCGGAAATACTGGTCGAGGCTGTGCACCTGACCGACGACAAGGACCGCTTGGTCGGCGAGCTGGCGTATGGCCAGCAGCGCCAGCTTGAAATAGCGCTGGCGCTGTCCGGCGCGCCGCGCTTCGTGCTGTTCGACGAGCCTGCGGCGGGGCTGTCGCCGACCGAGCGCGCCGATCTGGTGACGATTTTGACATCGCTGCCGGCGCACATCGGCTTCATCATTATCGAACACGACATGGATGTCGCGCTGCGTGTCGCCGAAAGCGTGACGATGATGCACAACGGCCGGATCTTCAAGGAAGGCCGGTCCGACGAGATAGAATCCGATCCGGAAGTTCAGGAGCTATATCTCGGAGGCGGTCATGCCCAGCACTGATCGTGGTCCGCCGCTACGCGGCACGCTGCCGGCGCTGCAGGTTCGCGAGCTGAACCTGTTTTACGGCCAGTCGCACGCGCTGCAGGGCGTTGATTTGACCCTGCAGGAAGGTGTGCTCAGCCTGGTCGGCCGCAACGGCATGGGCAAGACCTCGCTGTGCAAGGCGATCATGGGCCTGGTTCCGGTGTCGAGCGGTTCGATCACCGCGTTCGGTGAGGAACTGGTCGGCCGCTCCACTACCGACATCGCCCGGCTCGGCATCGGCTATGTGCCGCAGGGCCGGCGGCTGTGGCGATCGCTGAGCGTCGACGAGCATCTGCGGCTGGCGCAACGCGGTCCGCGCGGCGGCTGGACGCCGGAGCGGGTCTACGACACCTTTCCGCGGCTTGCCGAACGCAAGAACAATGCAGGCTCGCAGCTCTCCGGCGGCGAGCAGCAGATGCTGGCGATTTCGCGGGCGTTGCTGCTCAATCCACGGCTCTTGATCATGGACGAGCCGACCGAAGGCCTCGCGCCTGTCATCGTCGCTCAGGTCGAGGACATGCTGGTGCGGCTGAGCGAGGAAGGCGACGTCGCCATCCTCGTCATCGAGCAGAACATCGGGGTGGCAACCGAGATCTCGGACACGGTCGCGATCATGGTCAACGGCCGGGTCAACCGCGTCATCGAGGCGGCGCGGCTGGCAGCCGATCGCGATCTGCAGCAGCGCCTGCTCGGCGTCGGTCGCCATGGCCACGAGGAGATCGAACCGCCGCCTGCTTCCGTGAGTGAACCCGGCGGCCGCCGGACCGCAGCGGCGCCAGTTCGCAACGATGCGCCGATCCGGGTCTACCTGTCGAACCCGGTGCTGCCCACCCGCTGGAGCCCCGATGTTGCGGCGGCGCGGATCGAAGGATCGGCGCACACCCTGACGCGCATGCCCGTCGCGGCCGCGATCGCCGCTTCCGACCGCAAGGTCGGGCGCAGCATAGGTGGTTTCAACGAGCCATTCGTCGCCGTGGCCGGCACGCTCGACACCAAGGGCGAGGAGCTTCGCTTCATCGCCGACATCATCAAAGCGGCGGGCCTGCCGGTGAAGCTGGTCGATCTGTCGACCACGGGCCGGATCTCCGGCGCGGATGTGCCGCCGCTGGAGATCGCGCTGCATCACCCGCGCGGTTCCGCCGGGGTGTTCAATGCCGACCGTGGCGCCGCCGTGGCGGCGATGGCGGAGGCCTTCGAGACCTGGGTGAAGGGCAAGTCCGGCCGCGACGGCGTCAGGCTGCTCGGCCTGATTTCTGCCGGCGGCTCCGGCGCCACGGCGTTGGCGACGCCGGCGATGCGGGCGCTGCCGGTCGGCGTGCCGAAGCTGATGATCTCGACCGTCGCCTCCGGCAACACGAGGGCCTATGTCGGTCCCTCCGATATCATGATGATGTATTCCGTCACCGACGTTCAGGGACTGAATGCGATTTCGCGACAGGTGCTGGCGAACGGCGCGCAGGCGATGGCCGGGATGGCGAAGGCGCGGCTGGAGGCGAGCAAGGCGCCGCCGCTGCGCCGCCGCGCCGGCGAAGACCGGCCGCTGGTCGGCCTCACGATGTTCGGCGTCACCACGCCCTGCGTGCAGCAGGTCACGAAACTGATTGGCGACGATTACGAATGCCTGGTGTTCCACGCCACCGGCATCGGCGGCCAGTCGATGGAGAAGCTGGTCGATGGCGGCATGGTGCCGGCGGTGATCGACGTCTCGACCACCGAGATCGCCGACCTGTTGTTCGGCGGCGTGTTTCCGGCGACCGAGGACCGGTTCGGCGCCATCATCCGCACCCGGATTCCCTATGTCGGTTCGGTCGGTGCGCTCGACATGGTCAATTTCGGCGCGCCCGACAGCGTCCCCGAGCGCTACCGAGGCCGGTTGCTTCATCAGCACAATCCGCAGGTCACCCTGATGCGGACAACGCCCTCGGAGAACGACGCGATGGGCCGCTGGATCGGTGAACGGCTCAATCTGATGGAAGGCCCGGTGCGCTTCCTGCTGCCGGAGGGTGGAGTTTCGGCCCTCGACGAGGCGGGCAAGCCGTTCTTCGACATCGCGGCGCGCGAGGCGCTGTTCGGCACGCTGGAGGCGAGCGTGCGGCAGACGGCGTCGCGGCAGCTTGTCCGCGTCCCGCATCATATCAACAGCCCGGCATTTGCGGCCGCGCTGGCGCAACATTTTCGCGCGCTGCAAGGCGCACGGCCGCGCGCACGCGCAGCGGGCCGATAGGGGATCACAGCATGGCAGCGATCGATCGGCAGGCTCTTCTCTCCAGGTTTCACGACATGATCGCGCGCGGCGAGCCCATCGTCGGCGGTGGCGCCGGCACCGGGCTATCAGCCAAATGCGAGGAAGCCGGCGGCATCGACCTGATCGTGATCTACAATTCCGGCCGCTTCCGGATGGCCGGGCGTGGTTCGCTGTCCGGCCTGATGCCTTACGGCGACGCCAATGCGATCGTGATGGAGATGGCCGCCGAGGTGCTGCCGGTCGTGAAGAAGACGCCGGTGCTGGCCGGTGTCTGCGCCACCGATCCGTTCCGCAGCATGGACCGTTTCCTCGAAGAGGTGAAAGCCGCGGGCTTTTCCGGCGTACAGAACTTTCCGACCGTCGGGCTGATCGACGGCAGCTTTCGCGTCGGGCTGGAGGAAACCGGCATGTCCTACGCGCTCGAAGTCGAGATGATCGCGCTGGCCGGAGCCAAGGGCCTGTTGACGACGCCCTATGTGTTCTCGGCCGATGATGCCGCTGACATGGCGGGCGCGGGGGCCGACATTATCGTCTGCCATTTCGGGTTGACCGCCGGCGGCGCGATCGGGGCACGGACCGCACCGAAGCTGGAGGATGTTCCGGCCATGCTGGACGCCTGGGCAGCGGCGGCGCTCGCGGTGAAGCCCGATGCGATCATCCTCGTGCATGGCGGCCCGGTCGCAGAACCTTCGGACGCCGAATTCGTGATCAAGAACGCGCGGCATTGCCATGGCTTCTACGGCGCTTCCTCGATGGAGCGATTGCCGGTCGAAGTCGCGATCCGCGAGCAGACCCGGAAATTCAAGGCCATCAGCCGCAGCTGAACGGACCATGCGACAGCACTTTGTGAAGGGAGAACAGATATGTCAGGCCAGCTGATCGGATCGCTCATTCTCTGGCTGATCGTCGCGATCATCGTGATCGCGATCGTCGTCTATCTGGTGAACTGGCTGTACCGGCGCTCGTCGAAGGAGGCGGCGTTTGTCCGTACTGGTGCTGCCGGCGAGAAAGTGGTGATCGATTCCGGCGCCTTCGTGCTGCCGTTCATCCACGACATCACGCCTGTCAACATGAACGTGCTGCAGATGCGGGTGCATCGCGGCCAGGACGACGCCATCATCACCCGCGACCGGATGCGGGTCGATATCGACGCCGACTTCTACGTCCGCGTCCGCGCCACCCCCGAGGCAGTGTCGCTCGCGGCCTCGACGCTTGGCCGGCGCACCATGCAGCCGGAGACGCTGCACGAGCTGTTGTCCGGCAAGTTCGTCTCGGCGATCCGTTCGGTCGCCTCCGAGATGACGATGGAGGACATGCATGAGCAGCGCGGGGTCTATCTCGCCAAGGTCAAGGAGGCAGCCGCCGAGGCGCTCGCCAAAAACGGACTCGAACTGGAATCGGTGGCTCTGACCAATCTCGACCAGACCGACCTGCAATATTTCAACGCCTCGAACCGCTTCGACGCCGAGGGCTTGACCCATTTGATCGAGCAGATCGAAGGCCGGCGCAAGGCGCGCAACGACATAGAACAGGATTCGATGATCAAGATCCGCTCGCGCAATCTCGAGGCGGAGAAGCAGTCGCTCGAGATCGAACGCGAGAGCGAGCTGGCGCGGCTGGAGCAGCAGCGCGACGTCGAGGTGCGCCGCGCCGTGCAGCGCGCCGAAATCGCCCGCGAACGTGCGATGCGCGACACCGAGGCCGAACAGGCCCAGATCAACGCGCGCGAGGAAATCGAGAAGTCGCGGATTGGCAATGAGCGCGCCATCAGCGAGGCGCGGATTGCCTCCGAGCGTGACGTCCGCCAGCGCGAGATCGAGCGCAGTCAGACCGTCGATCAGGCCGAGATCGCCGCGCGCGAGACGGTGGAGAAGGCGCGGATCGCCAATGATCAGTTGATCAAGGAGACCCGCATCGCCGCCGACCGCGAGATCCGCGAGCGCGAAATCGAGCAGGTGCGGGCGCTGCAGGCTGCCGAAATCGCCGCCCGCGAATTCACCGAGCGCGCCCGGATCGCGCAGGAAGCGTCCGTCAGCACCGACCGGATCGCCAACGAACAGAGGATTTCGGGCCTCGACATCGCGAAGCGGCGTTCGATCGAGGAGGCCGACATCGCCGCGCGGCTCGCCACCGAAACCGCCGAAATCGCCCGCAACAGTGCCATCATCGCCAGTCGCCTCGCCGCGGAGGAAAAGCGGCTGGCGCGCGAGATCGTCCGCGACCGCACCGTCCAGCAGGAGACCATCGCTTCGAAGGAATTGGTGGAGTCCGCCCGCATCGTCCAGGAGGAACGGGTCCGGGCGCTGACCATTACCCGAAACCAGGCGATCGATGAGGCCGAGATTGCCGCCCTGCATACAGTGGAAGCGGCGCGGATCGCCAACGAGAAGGAAATCGCGGCGCATCGCATCCTCGCCGAACAGGAAACTCGATCGCAGGAGATCGCGCGGACCCAGGCACTCGAAGGTGCCGAAATCGCCGCCCGCGAGGCGACCGAGACCGCCCGCATCGCCTCTGATCTGGAAATCCGCAACCTCGACATCAACCGCGCCAAGGCGATCGAGACCGCCGAGATCAAGAAGCGCGACGCGGTCGAGGTCAGCCGCATCGAGGCAGAGCTCGCGATCGACAAGGGGCGGATCGCGGCGTCGAAGAGCCGCGAGGTGCTGCAGATCGATCAGAAGAAGACCATCGAGATCGCCGAGGAGGAACGCGTTATCGCGACCTCTGCGCGGAGGATCGAGCGGGTTGATTCCGACCGTGCGGTGCGCGCAGCCGAGATCAATGCGCGCCAGGAGGTCGAGAAGGTCGACATTACGCGCGAGCGCGAACTGGAGGTGGCGCGGCTGGAGCGCCGCAAGGCGCTCGAACAGCTCGATATCGCGCGCAACCAGGCACTGCAGGAATCCGAGATCGCCGCGCGCGAGGAGATCGAACGTGCGCGCATCGCCTCCGAGCGCGGCCTCGACGAGGCTCGTGTCGGCCGCGACCTCGACCTGCGCAAGCTCGAGGTCGGTCGCGAGCGTGAGGTCGAGAGCGCGGTGATGGACAAGGCGATTGCGATCTTCGAGAAGTCGCTGCTGGAATCCGCAGCCCAGGTGAAAGCGGAGATGGCGAAGGCCAAGGCGGTGGAAGCCGAGGAGATCGTCAAGACGGTGCGCGAAAGCGAGAACGCCAAGCGCCGTGCCACGGTCGAAGTCATGCTGGCGAGGAAGAACGCCGACGAGAAGCGCATCGAGGCCGAGGCCCATGCGATCCGCGCTGCGGTCGATGCGGAAGCGCAGAAGCTGCTCTACGAGGCCGAGAACGCGCTCACCGACGAGGCCCGCTACGGCCTGTTCCGGCGCCGTCTGCTCGATCGGATCGAGGGCATCGTCCGCGAAAGTGTCAAGCCGATGGAGAAGATCGAAGGCATCCGCATCCTGCATGTCGATGGACTCGGCGGCATGGCCGGCAATGGCGGCGGCTCCGCGCGCACGCCGACCGATGAGGTGATCGAGTCGGCGCTGCGCTACCGGGTGCAGGCGCCGCTGATCGATCAGGTGCTGAAGGAAATCGGGATCGAGGGCGGCAACCTCGCCAAGATGGGCGGGCTGATGCGCGAGGCCAGTGACATGCAGCGCGTCGGCAAGGAGGCCCAGCCGCCGAAGGCGAAGGACGACGGACCAGCCCCCGCAGGCGCGGGTCCCGGCGAGCGCAAGCCGTCGGGCCGCGGCGACAAAGGCAAGGGCAAGGAGTAATCGGATGGCCCGCGTCTACGTATCCAGTGTCATCAATGCGCCGGCGGCCAAGGTCTGGGCGCGCGTGCGCGACTTCAACGGCCTGCCGAACTGGCACCCCGGCATCGCGGAGAGCCGGATCGAGAACGGTGAGCCGGCCGACAAGGTCGGTTGCGTCCGCGCGTTCGCGCTGCGCAACGGCGACCGGCTGCGCGAAAAGCTGCTCGGCCTGTCGGACTTCGACATGCTCTGCACCTATTCGATCCTGGACTCGCCGATGCCGCTGACCAACTACGTCGCCTCGCTGCGGCTGACCCCGGTCACCGACCAGGACCGCACCTTCATCGAATGGAGCGCCGATTTCGACTGCGCGCCGGAACTGGAAGCAGAGCTGGTCGGTGGCGTCGGCGGCAATGTGTTCCAGACCGGTTTCGACGCGCTCAACCGCGCCTTTGGAGCCTGAACATGCCGCGGGTGGTTCGCAGCACCATCATCGACGCGCCGGTCGAGCGGCTGTGGGCGGTGCTGCGCGACTTCAACGGTCATGAATCCTGGCATCCGATCGTTGCCAAGAGCACGATCGAGCGCGGCTATCCGTCCGACAAGATCGGCTGCGTCCGCCGCTTCACGATGCAGGACGGCGCCGAATTGCGCGAGCAGTTGCTGGCGCTGTCGGATCTGGAAATGACCTTCAGCTATTGCCTGCTGGAGACACCGATTCCGCTGTTCAACTACGTCGCCCATGTCCGGCTGCTGCCGGTCACCGACGGCAATCGCAGCTTCTGGCATTGGGAGGGCCGGTTCACCACGCCGGCCGGGCGTGAGGCGGAACTCGCCGAGCTCGTCGGCAACGAAGTCTATTCAAACGGCATCGCGGCGGTCCGCCAGTTGCCCGAACTCGCAAGTTAGGAAACGCCATGCCCGTCAATGTGCGCATCGTACAGGGATTGCAGGAAGCCGCGAGTATCCTGGCCAGCGACCGCGGCGCGCAATTGCTCGGCGGCGGCACGCTGCTGGTGCGCGATATCAACGAAGGTGTGATGACGGAAGGCACGTTGCTGCGCGCGGTCGATCCGGCGCTGCTGGCGATGAACACCGGCGGTGCACGCGTCGAACTCGGCGCCGGCGTCACCATGGCGATGGTGCTGGCCGGCCGTGACCTGTCCTATCTGCACGCGGCGGCGCGCGGCATTGGTGGCCCCGCGGTACGGACCACGGCGACCATCGGCGGCAATCTGTTCGCCGCGACGCCCTATGGCGATTTTACCACCGCGCTGCTGGCGCTCGACGCCGTCGTCACGCTGCATGCCGGTTTCGGCGGAGCGCGGGTGATGCCGCTCGAGGAGATGCTGGCGAACCGGGCGCGGGGAGGGGTGGGACTGGTCGCTTCGGTCGGCTTCAGCCGTCCGGCCGGCGCTGATGCGTTTCGCTTCGTCAAAGTCGCTCGCGTGCGGCCCAAGGGCGTCTCGGTGCTGTCGATCGCGGCGCATCTGCCGCAGAACGCCGGACGGATCAGCGGCGCGCGGGTCGCCTATGGCGCGATGGGGCCGACGCCGCTGCGCGCCAAGGCGGTCGAGCGCGTACTGGAAGGCCGCAGCCTGGATGCGGCCACCATTGCCGCGGCGAAGACCGCGGCGCTCGAGGGCACGCAGCCCGCGACCGATGCGATCGCGTCGGAATGGTATCGCCGCGAAGTATTGCCTGTGCATCTCGGCCGGCTGCTTGCCGGCGAGACATCCTGAAGGAACGCAGAATGGCCCGGATGCCTGTACAGTTTCGTCTCAACGGCTCTGATCGCGCGGTGTTCGTCGAGCCGGCGGAAACGCTGCTCGGCACGATAAGGCGCGGGCTTGGCGATTTCGCCCCGAAGTTCGGTTGCGGCCAGGGCACCTGCGGCGTCTGCACCGTGCTGGTCGATGGCGAGCCGCGACTGGGCTGCCTCACGCTCAGCGTGACCTGCGAGGGGCGTTCGATCGAAACCGCGAGCGGGCTTGCCGACGGGCCGACCCTGCATCCGCTGCAGGCGGCTTTCATGGAGCATTTCGCCGCGCAATGCGGTTTCTGCACGCCGGGCATGCTGATGGCGGCGAAGGCGCTGCTCGACCGCAATCCGAACCCGACGCGGGTCGAAGTTGTCGAGGCGATCGCCGGCAATGTCTGCCGCTGCACCGGCTACGAGCCGATCATCAACGCCATCCTGGCCGCCGCGCAGCAGCGCGGCGTCCGCCGCGCCTGAGGAGATCCCGATGCTAGAATTTCGCAAGGATCTGTTCGCCGACGAGCGTGACGACAATCTCAACGTGATCGGCAAGGGCGAGCAGCGCCAGGACATGCTGGGGCATGTCACCGGCCGCACCCGCTTCTTCGACGATCACGGCTTTGACGGCCTGCTGCATCTGAAGGTCGTGCGCTCACCGCACCATCACGCCCGGATCCGGAGCATCGACGTGACAGCCGCGGAGCGCGCGCCTGGCGTCAAACGCGTGATCCGGGGGCAGGACGTTCCGCTCAACAAGAACACGCTGCTCAGCCTGATCGATTTCGGCAAGGACGACGAGCCGACGCTGGCGGTCGACAAGGTGCGCTACAAGGGCGAGCCGATCGTCGCCATCATTGCCGACAGCGAGCCGGAAGCCATGGCTGCGGTCAAGCTGGTTCGGGTCAGTTACGATCCGCTGCCCACGGTGTTCGACGTGCAGGAGGCGCTGAAGCCGGGCGCGGTCGTCGTCAACGAGATCTATCCGGGAAACTATTTCGAGTATCACGACAAATACGACCATCAGAAGCTGCGCTTCGGCGATGTCGAGGCGGCGTTTCGCACCGCCGATCACGTGCTCGAGGAGCGCTACCAGATGTCGCCGATCGAGCACGCCTCGACCGAGACCAACGGCACCATCGCGGCGCCCGAAACCAACAACCGCTACGTCGTGCATTCCTGCGCGCAGGGCCTGTTCTTCTCGCTCGGCACCACCGCGAAAATCCTTGCGCTGGAATCCAACCGGCTGCATTTCATCGGCGGCACCGTCGGTGGCGGCTTTGGCGGCAAGGTCGATTCGCTGACCGAGCCGCTGGCGGTGCTCGGCGCGATCCTCACCGGGCGGCCGGTCCGCTATGTGCTGGGGCGCGAGGAGGAGATGCAGTTCGCCTCGCCGCGCGGGGCCGAGCGGCACGTCATCAAGGACGGCGTAATGCGCGACGGCCGTATCGTCGCGCGGCAGATCACCTCCTACTTCGATGCCGGCGCCTATACGCGGCTGTCCAGCTACGGCGTGGTCAAATGCGTCGCCCACATGCCGGGGCCCTACACGATCCCGAATGTGCGCGGTGACGCCTATTGCGTCTTCACCAACCGCGTGCCGGCCACCGCGATGCGCGGCTTCGGTGTCACCGGCGTGGACTTCTCGATCGAGGTGCAGATGGACAAGCTGGCGCATCTGGTCGGTATCGACCCGATGGAGTTCCGCATCCTCAACGCCTATCGCGACGGCGACATGAAGGCGCATCGCCGCGTCGCCCACAACACCGCGCTGATCGAATGCGTGCAGGTCGTGGCGGAGAAGGTGAACTGGCCGCTGAGCGAGACGGCGCGGCGCGCCTCGTCGCTGAGTGGCGGCGGCGGCGCGCGCGCGGCTATACCGCCGACCGTGACCGATGAGAGCGGCCGGATCGGCCGGCCGGAGACGCGGCAGGCGCCGCCGCAGCTGGCGCCAGGCGCGGCGCCGCTTCCGGCCTATCAGCCTCCTCCTGCCGTGACCGTCTATCAGCCGCCACCGGCGCATCAGCCGGCAGCACCGCTGCCGAACTATCCGTCGCAGCCGGCCGCCGCCGCGCCGCTGCCGGCTCCGGCCCCGCCGGTTCCCAACGCGCCGGCGACGCCCCAGCATGGCGCGGCGCGGTTCTCGTCAATGTTCACACGGAGGCGTTGAGATGGCACGGCATCAGGGGCGCGGAATGGCCTCCATCAATTACCCGATCGGCATGAATCTCGGCGGCGATCCCAGTCAGGCGCTGGTCCATGCCAATCCGGACGGCAAATTCACCGTGGCGCTGTCGGCGATCGATCTCGGGCAGGGAATGAAGCAGGTCAGCCGGCAGATCGCGGCGGAGACGCTGGGCGTGCCGATTGAGGATGTCTATGTCGACACCGCCGACAGCGATACCGGTCCGCACGACATGGGCTCGTTCGCCTCGCGCGGAACGCATCGTGTCGGCAATGCGGTGATCGTCGCGGCAAAGGAGGCGCGGGGCGTGCTGCTGGAGGCCGCCGCCGAGGAGCTCGAGGTCAATGCCGACGACCTCGTCACTGACGGCAAGGGCAACATCCATGTCCGCGGTGCGGCGTCGAAATCGATCACCGTCAAGGCCGCCTCGCAGGCGGCGCAGTTCAAGCAGGGCAAGACGATCTCCGGCCGCGGCATCTTTCTGATCCCGCTGTCGACCGTCCATCCAGAGACCGGCGAGATGTCGCCGGTCACCGCCTATGCCCACGCCTGCCTCGTCGTCGATCTGGAGGTCTGCGACGAAACCGGTGACGTCAAGGTCAACAAACTGACCAGCGCCTATGAACTCGGCCGCGCGCTCAATCCGAAAATGGTCGAGCAGCAACTGGTCGGCGGCGCCTGGATGGGCATGAGCCACGCGCTCTACGAGACGCCGGAGCCGTATTATCCAAACCCCGAACATGGCGGCCGTGACTACAACGAATATCTGATGCCCGGCCCCGGCGACATCGCGCCGCACGACATCACGGTGCTGGAGCGACCGGCGCCGGACGGCCCGTTCGGCGGCAAGGGTCCCGGCGAGATGTGCGCCAATCCGGTGCTGCCGGCGGTCGCCAACGCGATCTTCAACGCCATCGGTGTGCGGATCGATACGCTGCCGATCACGCCGGAAAAAATCCTGCGTGCGCTGAAGGCGCAGGGCGGCGCGCGGCCGCAAGTCCGGCGCGCATAGGGGGCATCGGGATGGCGGTGCGCGGTAGTGTCGGAGGGATCGATCGGCCGGAGAAACTGGCCGAGGCCCTGCGCGCGGCCTATTACCTCGCCGATGACGGCTTCGCCACGGCCGGCTATCTCGCGCTCGCGCTCGGCAAGCCGCTGCTGCTGGAAGGTGCGCCCGGTGTCGGCAAGACCGAGGCCGCCAAAGCGATCGCCGGGATCATGGGGCGGCAGCTGATCCGGCTGCAATGCTATGAGGGCATCGACGCCGCCGCCGCGCTGTATGAGTGGAATTACCCGCGCCAGATGCTCGCGATCCGTCAGGCCGGCGATGAGCCGATCGACATCTATCGTGACGATTTCCTGATCGAGCGGCCGATGCTGGCGGCGCTGCGCCGGCCGGAATCGACCGTGCTGCTGATCGACGAAATCGACCGCTCCGATCCGGAATTCGAGGCGTTCCTGCTTGAATTCCTGTCGGATTTCTCGATCTCGATTCCCGAGCGCGGCACGCTGCGCGCGCATGAACGCCCCGTGGTGATCCTGACTTCGAACCGCACCCGAGATCTGCACGAGGCATTGCGGCGCCGCTGCGTCTATCACTACATCGCCTATCCGGATCCGGAGCGCGAGGCGCGGATCATCATGATGCGCGCGTCCTCCGTCGCCGAGGCCACGGCACGCGCGATCGTGACGGCGGTCGGGCGGCTGCGGCAGGAGCCGCTGACCAAGCCGCCCGGCGTCGCCGAAGCGATCGACTGGGCGGAGGCGGCGACCCTGCTGGCGAAAACCGGCGCGCCGTGGCCGGACGCGTTCCGGCGCGCGATCGGCGTGGCGCTGAAGGACGAGGAGGATCTCGCCTTCATCGCGCCGCGGCTGGACGCCATCATCGCGGAGATCGCGGCATGACGGTATCAGCTCTGCCGCGTGCGGCCCGGCCGCTGCTGGAGTTCATCGCACTGCTGCGCCGCAACGGCTTTTCGGTCGCGCCGGAACAGGGCCTGGCTTTTCTGCGCGCGATCGAACTGCTCGGCCCGCGCGATATCGAGGACATCCGCCGCGCCGGCGTCGCCACGCTGGCGCCGCCGTTCGAGCGGCAACCCGATTTCGACATGCTGTTCGACATGCATTTTTTCGGCCTTGCCGGCGTGCTGTCGGATCAGGTCGCCGAAAGCGACGAGGAGATGGAGGTTCAGGACGATGGTGCCGGATATGACGCGCCGCTGTCGGACGAGACAAACGAAACCGGGCAGGCGGCGACATCAAGCGAGGCGCTGTCGCGGCGCGCACTGCGGCCGGACGATGAAAGCCAGCAGCTGGCGCGTTTCAGCCGGCACCTGCCGGACCGGCTGCCGCGCCGCCGTGGCTATCGGATGCGTTCCACCAAGCGCGGCGGGGGCTTCGACCTGCAGCGCTCGCTGCGGGACTCCATCCGCACCGACGGCGAGGTGATCCGGTTGCGCCGCCGCGAACGCCAATTGCGGCCACGCGCCATCCTGCTGCTGATCGACGTGTCGGGCTCCATGAAGGCACGCTCCGACGCGCATCTGCGTTTTGCCCATGCGCTGGTCAACGCCGCGCCCCGTGTCGAGGTGTTCACGTTCGGTACGCGGCTGACGCGGCTGACCCGCGCGCTGCGGCTGAAGAACCGCGAGCAGGCGCTTGCGGTCGCCGCGGACCTCGTCGCCGATTGGGATGGCGGCACCCGGATCGGCGATGCGCTGGCCGCCTTCCTCGCGGTGCCGCGCTTCGCCGGCTATGCCCGCGGCGCGCTGGTGCTGGTGTTGTCCGACGGGCTCGAGCGCGGCGATCCGGCGCAGATGGTCCGCGCGGTCGGCCATCTCGCCGCGCGCGCCTGGCGGATCGATTGGCTGACGCCGCTTGCCGCCGCGGCCGATTATCGCCCGGAGACCGCTGCACTGCGCGCGGTTCTGCCGATGCTCGACAGCGTCGCCAATGGCGCGACGACGGAGCGGCTCTGCCGGCACGTTCTCGATCTCTCGCGACGGAGGGCCGCCCGATGATTCAGCCTGCGTCCTGCTGCGTCGATTCGCACCATCATATCTGGCGGCAGCAGGACCTGCCCTGGCTGGTCGGTCCGATGCTGCCGCGAATCTTTGGCCCCTACGAGCCGATCCGCCGCGACTACACCATCGCGGAATATCTGGCGGATGTCTCCGCCGCCGGCATCACGCGATCGGTTTACGTGCAGGCGAACTGGGCACCGGCGCGCTTCCTCGATGAGGTCCGCTATGTCAGCGACGCCGCGCGGGAAACCGGCTGGCCGCACGCCATCGTCGCCTATGCGGACTTCACCGCCGAGGATGTGCGGCCTCAGCTGGAGCAGTTGGCGGCATTCCCGCTGGTGCGCGGCGTCAGGATGCAGTTGCACTGGCACGAAAATCCGCAATACCGTTTCGCATCAGGCCCGGATCTGGCGCGCGATCCCACGCTCCGGCGCAACATCGCGCGATTGAGCGAATATGGCTGGGCCTTCGATCTGCAGGTCTTCGCGCCGCAAATGGCTGGTGCGGCCGAGCTTGCCGATGCCTGTCCCGGCGTCAGCTTCGTCTTGCAGCACGCCGGCATGCTGGAGGATTTGTCGCCGGCCGGCTTCGAAGCCTGGCGCGCCGGCATGGGCCTGCTGGCGCAGCGGCCCAACGTCGTGGCGAAGCTGTCCGGCCTCGGCACCTTCCTGCATCGCAACGACCCCGCGCATATCGGTTTCGTGGTGGGCGAAACCGTGCGGCTGTTCGGCGCCGGCCGCTGCATGTTCGGCTCGAATTTTCCGATCGAAAAGCTCTGGACCCGCTACGAGGCGTTGTTCGAGGCCTATCGCGTGGCGACGCAGGCGCTGTCCGTCGCCGACCGTCAGGCGATCTTTCACGATACCGCCGCCGGCATTTACCGGCTGGCTTGATTTCAGAAAACAACACGATCCAGCGAGGGGAAACGATCACATGGCGCTCGAAATCAAGATCCTGGACTACGGCGACATCGAACTGGAATCCAGCTTTCTCGTGCTGGGGCGCGATTGCGGGCGCACCAGGCGGGTATACACTTACGGCTTCCTGATCCTCGGAGGTCCGTGGCCGATGGTGGTCGATACCGGCTATCGCCACAATCAGATCATGGAAAGCCTGGGCATGCGCGGGCTGCAGCACCATGAGAACATGATCGAGAACCAGCTCGCCAGGCATGGCGTGCGGATGGGCGATGTGCGCTACGTCATGCACACCCATCTCCACATCGACCATGCCGGTAAGGACGAGCTGTTCCCGATGAACACGACGGTGCTGCTGAACCGGCGCGAACTGGAATATTCGGTGTCGGGCCTGATGCATCCGCAATATCCGGCGCCTGACATCAAGCACCTGATCGACCGGCTGCACACCCGCCACGCGCTGCGGCTGGAAGATCTCGAACTGTCCGGCCCGATCGAGGTCTGCCCCGGTGTCACCGTCGATGCGGCGGGCGCTCACACCGAAGGCTCGATGAACATCCATGTCGAGACCGCCGAGGGCCGCGCCACCATATGCGGCGACGTGATCTATGATTTCAACGACCAGATCGTGAATCCTTTCCACGAACTGCATCACAATGAGCCCCGCACCACCGGCAACCACGGCAACACCAAGCGCGAGGAGAAGGCCGCGATCAAACGGCTGCTTTCCGGCTCGCGCTTCCTGCTGCCGGTGCATGACAAGCCCGCCAAGATCGAGCACGGCCAGGTCGTGGGACGGCTCGACATGGCGGTGCCGGGACCGATCGTGCAATCGCTGCCGTCACGCAATTGGTTCGCGGCATGAGCTGCGGCTCCGGAGACCAGCGATGACCACGCATATCGCGCTGCGCCCTTCCTTTGCCGAACTGATCGACCTGTGGGCGCCGGTACGGCAGGCCGGCACTGGCTTTCAGTTCACGGAAGGCCCGATCTGGCATCCGAAGGCGCATGATCTTCTGTTCTCCGACATGCCGGGCGACGTGCGCCGCCGTCTCGACGGGCAGGGCATTCGCGAGGCGATGCGTCCATCCAACAAGTGCAACGGCATGACCTATGATGCCGGGCTGAACCTGATCGTCTGCGAGCACGCCACCTCCACGCTGGTGCGAGAACGCGCCGACGGGCGGCGCGAGATCTTGGCGTCGCATTTCGACGGGCTGGAGCTGAATTCGCCGAACGACGTCTGCGTCAAGTCCGACGGCGCGATCTATTTCTCCGATCCGTGGTACGGCCGGATGCCGGTCTACGGCGTCGAACGGCCGCGTCAGCTCGGCTTCCAGGGCGTCTATCGCGTACCGCCGCGCGGCGGCCCTCCGGAATTGCTGGTCGACCGCTATCTGTTCGATCAGCCGAACGGGCTGTGCTTTTCGCCGGATGAGCAGCGGCTCTACATCAACGATACCGTCAAGCATCTGATCCGCGTGTTCGACGTCGACGCTGGTGGAGGTCTTGGTAACGGACGGGTGTTCGCCTCCAACATCGTCTCGGCCACCGAGCCCGGGGTGCCTGATGGCATGAAATGCGACGCGCTCGGCAATGTCTGGGTTTCGGCGCCGGGCGGAATCTGGGTCTACGCGCCGGACGGCAGATTGATCGGCAAGCTGCGCGTTCCCGAACTGGTCAGTAACCTGACCTGGGGCGGGCCCGATTGGCGCACGCTCTACATCACCGCGACGCATTCGGTCTATGCGGTGCCGGTGAAGGTCGGACCGCGCAACGAGCCTTATATGCGCGCCGGCCAGAATGTGCCGGCCGCAGCCCGGCCGGCGCCGGCTCCGGTGGCGACCGTCAACCGGTCCGCAGCCCAGCTCGCCGAGCCGGGTTACGCGGTCGATCCGACGCGCTGCGCGCTGATCATTCAGGATATGCAAAACGACGTGGTGATGGACGGCGGCGCCTTTGCGTCATCAGGCTCGCCGGCGCATTGCCGCGAACAAAACGCCATCGCAAACGCAAAGCGGCTCGCGGAGGCCGCGCGTGCCCGCGGCGTCCTGGTGATTCACGTCTGGTTCGTGGTCGAGCCGGGCGCGCCCGGCGTGACAGCGAATGCGCCGCTGTTCGAGGGATTGATCGATGCAAAAGCACTGGTGCGCGGCACCTGGGGCGCTGCGCCGGTACCGGGGCTGGAGCCGCACGCCGGTGACCAGGTGGTGGAGAAGATGCGGATGAGTGCCTGGGAGGGCACGAGGCTGGAGGCCATGCTGAAGGCGGCCGGGCGCGATTTCGTCATCGTCACCGGCGCCTGGACAAATATGTCGATCGAACATACCGCCCGCACCGGCGCGGACAAAGGCTTCTACATGATCGTGCCGGAGGATTGCTGCTCGACCATGAACGCCGAATGGCACATCGCCGCGGTGAACTACGCGATCCAGAACGTGGCGATGGTGACCCGCGCCGACGATCTGATTGCTGCGTTGTCCTGATCATGGTCGAAAGGGTGTTGTCGGGCTGCTTGTAGTGTCTGTTCGTTTCGTTGCGACATGCCTCCAATATCGGTCCGGCGGCGTGATCCAGCTTCGTCATGTCCTCACGTTCTATGGATTTGCGGTCATTGCTGCAGTGACCGCTTTGATCTGACCGTCAGAACAGCAACGAACGCGCAAACACCCAGGACGACCAAGGGGGGAACTGCATGCGCATATTCCCCATGGGATACAACGGTCCCCGCAGCGGCCAGCATGACGGCGCCGCCAAGCAGCGATCCGTAAAGGCGGAGAGGTTTGAGGATCAGCATGACGGTTGTCGTGCATTCGAGGAATGCGGTCAGATAATGAAAGTTCTCCGGATAGCCCCAGCGGGCATAGTCAGCGGCAATCTCCGTGCTGACGAAAGTATTGCCGAAAGCGCCGACCAAGAAGAACGCTGCAAGCAGCCAGGCGACAACGTTTCCCCACAGATGTCCACGCATGGAAGGTGTCTTTCTTGCGCACAATTCAAGTCAGTTACAGATTGACGATGGACATGCCGCGCTTTTCGGCGCGATGCTGGTTGAAGCGAATGCACGCGGCTTGCCACGCGCCAGCCGTCCGGCGAAGCCGCTCAGTGTAGGTCACGCGCACCACCGAGCCGTTCGATAACAGGCCAAGGCCTTTCGACTCGGCTGATATCTCGTCCTTCGGGCTTTGCTGAAGGTACACATTCGTCGTGTGATGCGCGCTCGCGAGACCTTCCTGGCCCGCCATACCGCAGATAGGTTTCGACCGGTGCGAAGAATACGAAGGTCGCAATAGCGACGGTGCGAGGGAGGAAGGGAGAGGGCGCTTCCACTATGAATACTCCATTTGAGCGAATGCAAACTTCGATGATCTGGGCTGGCGCGAAGCGTGGGCAGCTTGTTCGTCCAACCCCTCCCGAGGCAGACACCAAGGCGTTTCCGAGGAATCCTGCAGCCGCTCCTCGAGTGGGAGCGGGACCAGGAAGCCGCCTTAAGCTATCTAGCCACGGTCAGGCCTAGCCTGTTCGTCCGGAGGAAGATCGCGACTACGAGATTGTTGGCCGGTCATCACCAGTTGATGGGGCCGTCGATGTTGAAAAACCGGCCTGTGGGTCCGGCGTCATCCAACAAGGCATATTTGACGGATGCCTTGACGCCATCCTCGATGGTGATGTAGCCGCCGCCTCTGTTCAAATCCGTCATGACGTAGCCGGGGCAGACAGAATTCACCTTAATCGGCGTATCCTTCAACTCGAAGGCAAGTTGCACGGTCAGCATGTTGACGGCTGCTTTCGAGGCGGCATAGCCAAGCCATTTGACGCCGGGATTTGGATTGTTGATATCACCGGTCCACCAAAGCGAACCCACGCTGCTGGAGAGGTTGACGATGCGGCCGCTGCCCGCCTTGCGGATCAGAGGCAATAGTTTCTGCGTCACGATTACCGTGCCAATGAAATTGACATCGTACGATTCGCGCAGGGTTTCGACGGGGGCCACGCTCGGAAAACCGTCGGTGTCGAGCAGCAGGATTCCGGCGTTGTTTACCAGGATGTCGAGCTTGCCGAACCGCGCGTCGATCGTTGACGCGGCAGCGTCAATCGTGTCCGGTCGATTGAGATCGATTTCGATGGCATCGACCGCCAAGCCCTCCGAGCGGAGGGCTTCAGCCTTTTTCTGGCCGGCGGCAAGATCGCGCGCGCCGAGCAGAACAAACACGCCTTTTCGCGCAAGCTGACGAACGGTTTCGAAACCGAGGCCACGCGTTGCGCCAGTGACGAGCGCAATTTTCTCTTGTGCGGACATTCCATATCTCCCAGCAGGCGCGCCCTGCATGGGCGACGCATTTTCGCAATGAAGCGGCTCAGTGCCTCATTGAGAAATTGCATGGAAAATTATGTCAGTCAATGACAAATGTCACTTGATGACAGTTTTGTCAAACTGCACGAGCCTGGCGGCCTGGTCGAATATATCAGGGAGCGACTTCGCTCCCCCGCCTTCTATCCAGCTGCTGATCGTCGCTCGGATGAGGCCAAAAACCGTCCCTGCGACCGTATAGGCGACAATGCCAGGCATTGGCGCCCGTCGGCCAGATGAGGTGAGGACTTGCGCGATTTCATCGATCAACTCAGCGATCATCTGCTCCTTCCGCGCGGAAATGCTCTTGTTGGAGCGGATCGCCGTCTCGATGGAGAGGAAGAAACGAGATTTCTCGTCGAAATCCACGAGCATGGCCCGCGCTGCGGCAAGAAGGGCGGCAACGGGCGGCTCCGACTTGAGCCGCCTCCTCAATTCCTCCCGGATGATCATCATGCCGTCCTGCACCCAGCTGACGATGACGTCTTCCTTGGTCGGAAAATAACGCAACAGGGTGCGCGGCGAAACGCTGACTGCCGCGGCGATATCGGCAACAGTCGTTTCCTCGAACCCGCGCTTGTGGATCAAGTCGAGCCCTGCCTCAAGCAGCTGTGTCCGAGTTCGGTCCTTCTTGTCTTCCCGGAGGCCCAATATCTTCTCCTCGCCCAACTGAGCGGACTTTTCTGACGCATAACGTCATTTGTCGTCCAGCGACAGAAGATTCAGGGGCCTGAGGGATAGATATTGATTGCGGGGTGCGTACGCGTCCGGTGGTGCCGCAAAATCCCGGTTTTGCACGCGAAATGCACGCAGCGCTTTCGTGGCGCAGGCGAGACCTTTCGTCATGCGCGAGACGGCGCATGAGATGTCAGCAGGTGCTGGAATCATCGCGATCCGTGGCGGGGGTTCGATGCCCGGCCTCTTGCTTGCGGAGGTTCGAGAACGACCTGCTTCAGATCGCTGCCGCCGCTCACCACCACGATGACGAAATTGAGTTTGCCATTGTCGTCCATCAGGCTTCCGCCAATGGCTCGTCCCGACGCTACTTGTTCCGCGATGATGACGGCGTCCGACAGCTCTTGCCGGACGGTCCGCAGCGCCATGACGTTGTTCCGGTCGTCCGGATTGAGGTCCTTCAGATGTGACACCGTTTCTGCGCCGATCGTGTCGCCGGTTTTTGCATCGATCGCATGTTCCCACAGACGGTTATCCTGGACCGTCTTCACGCGATAGACCGGGGAGCCCGACGCGCCATCGAAGCTGATATCCGCGGTTCTCGAACCGGCGTGCCGCTTTTCAGCGATTCCCATCGCCTGGCGGAGCGATAGCTGTGCTGCACGGAATGCCTCGAGCTCGCGGCTCACCGCCTCCTGGTGAATGCGCTCGCCCTCTGCGCCTTCCTCCTGAGCGGCCTGCGTGGCCGATAACGGGGGTATCGCAAACGGCGGAGCAAGCGCGAGGAGGGAGAAAAGGATGACCGCAAATCGTTGCTTGTTTGACATCGGCTGCTTTCGTTGTTTGCACGTCCCGGATTGAAAGTCGGGGCTGACATCAATTGCCGCTGGCGAGATGCCGCGTGGATGAGACGCCGGACATCGGCGCAGGTTCCAGTTCGTCCGGCGGAGGGGATACCGACCAGAGACGGTTGCCGCGCGCCCTGTCGTAACCGTACTGGAACAGCGCGCGCATATAGGCGGTGTCGAAGCCGGAGGTCGGCGAGGCCGGCTGATCGCCCTCGATGTAAGTCAAATTGAACCCGAACTTGTTGCGGCGGGCGAAGATATAGGTGCTGTACAGAATCGAGCGGGTCTGGATTTTCGTCATCGTCGATGACGACCGCGCCGCGATTTCGACAGTGGCATTCCGAACCAGCTTGAATTCGCGCTCCACCTTGTTGTTGATCAGGATGTAGAGCTGCAGATTGTCCAGCTTGCCCGGCTTGGCATCGTGCAGCAGGTAGGCCTCCGGCAACGTCAGCACAGGCGCGGTCACGCCGCCATCGACGTGCATCTCCTCGAAACGCTTGCCGTTCGCTTCGGCGGTCACCAGCATCGGCGGAAACACCACGGGCAGGCTCGCCGATGCGGCGACGACGTCCCGGAACAGATTCAATGCTGCGGGCGTGCGGAGCGCGGCGATGCGTCCCATGTCCCAGATCGCGGTGCGCTGCGAATCGAGATTGGTCGTGACGACGAGCAGCCGCCGCCCCTTGGCATGTTCGGCTGCGACCGCCGCGACGAAGTCGGCATCGATATATTTGGCCACCAGTTCGCGCAGCCGGGCGTTGCCGAACAGGCCCGCCCCGAAAATGGCATTGAACGGGTTCGGGGCGTCGAGCAGGCTCTCGGCGATGCCGCTGGTGTAGAGCTCGCGCAAGGTCGCGTCATGGCTGGGACCGAGAAACGCGAATGGCGCGATGAGCGCGCCGGTGCTGACACCCGACACGATCGAGAACGAAGGACGCCTGCCGGTCTCGGTCCAGCCGATAAGCACACCGGCGCCATAGGCGCCGTCGGCCCCGCCACCGGATAACGCAAGGTAGGTGCGGGGTCCGCGCAGCATGGCCTGTGCGGGATATTGCCGGAACGTGGCGGCGGGCTCGTCGGCGTAGCGGCGCAAATCCGTCAGATCGAGGACGCGCGCGGAGGATGCATCCGCAACGCTATGCGGCGTCCTCGGCAGCGACGAACATCCGGCGGTGAGAAGGCTGAGCGCTGAAACCATGGCCAAGGCTACGAATGTCCGAAGACCGATGCAGTTCATGACATTTCCGGATTGGAAGTGAGCGCTCAGGGGCAACCCGCCGCGTATCGGGTGTCGCTTCGCCATTCGGCACGGCGGGATGCGGCGACCATTCGCTCCGTCAGGCGCCCGCGATTGCTGGACGGCCGCGGCTCTCGCTGCTCCGGCCTGGACCGGATTCCCTCGCACGCATCCGGACGCACCGCCGGCAACAGGGCCACTTTAACGCCATAAGACACATCCGAACCAATCAAGTGAGTAATCACTTACTAAAGTTGGCTGGCTCGAAAGTCAACCTTGTACTGGAGGTATTTAAATACTCTCGTGGATGGGCGTTGAGATGAAGACGAAGGAACGGCCCGCCGGACAGCGCAACGACCTGCCGCGATCCTCGATGTGGCCTTCGAGGAATTCGTCAGGAACGGCTACGAGGCGAGGACGTCGCCGCCCGCGCATCCGCGACCAAGGGGACGATCCATTTCTATTTCGAGACCAAGGAGCGCGTCTTCCACGAGATGATCCGGCACAGTCCCAAGGCGTCCTACCCGAACTGGAATGCTCGGAGTGTTGCCGCCGCGTCCTCCCGCGCTGAACACGCGGCAACTATCGATCTCCCGAAAACGTGCATCCGGATTGCGGCGGACTGCATTGACGCTGTCGGATGGGGACACGACATATCCCGCACCGTCGATCCAGGTCACAACTCGGGAGCCAATATGGACGCGCCGCCGAAGATCGATCCCGTCACAGCGCATTCCGACAACGATGTCGTGCACTGGCTGACCAACGGCACGCGCGATCAGCGCTTCATCGACAATATTTTCGGTGAGCTTTGTATCCGGCTCCAGCAAGCCGGCATTCCCGTCAAACGGGCGTCGCTTCATATCCTGATCCACCATCCGCAATGGCTCGGCGCCCGGATCATGTGGGAAGACGGGCGCGAGGTCGAGATTGCGCGCGTGGACTACGATGTCCAGGAGCGATCCGAATATATCGGCAGTCCCGCCAACGAAATCCATGACGGTGTCACCGAAGTGCGCGAGAATCTCGAGCGCGATCCATCGCTCGGCCGCAAGCACGCCGTCTATGACGAGATGCGGGCGAAAGGCCTGACCGACTATGTGGCGTGGCCGCTCTATCATACGCTCGGCAAGCGGCACATCGTGACCTTTGCAACCGATCGTCCAGGCGGTTTCGACGACGCGCATATCGCAGGTCTATTGAAGCTGTTGCCGGTGCTGGCGCTGGTCAGTGAAATCCGGGTCAAGAACCGGCTGGCGCGTACGCTGCTGGAAACCTATGTCGGATCGCATGCCGGCGAGCTCATTCTGGCGGGCGCCACCAGGCGCGGAACCGGGACGACGGTTCGCGCCGCCATCATGATCTGCGACTTGCGTGATTTCACCCGGATCTCCGACAACTGGCCGCGCGATGACGTCATTGAACTTCTGAACGGCTATTTCGACGCGATGTCGGAGCCGATCGCGCGACATGGCGGCGAAATACTGAAATTCATCGGCGACGGCCTGCTCGCCATTTTTCCGCTTAGCCAGCCCCAAGCCTGCGCAAACCTGCTGCATGCCGTGACTGAGGCGCGTCAGGCCATGACGGCGCTGAACGAAAAGAACAGCGAAACCGGCCGTGCGCCGCTGAACTACGGCATCGGCGTTCACGTCGGCGACGTCATGTACGGCAATATCGGATCGCGCAGCCGGCTCGACTTCACGGTCATCGGTCCGGCGGTCAACATGGCGTCGCGTCTCGAAACCCTCACCAAGCAATTGGGGAAAACGGTGCTGCTGTCCCGCGCGTTCGCCGACTCCGTCGAAGGCGATTTCGATCTCGAACGCGTCGGCGAACATCCGGTGCGCGGCTTCAATGACCCAATCGAGCTGTTTGCGTATCACGGCTGAATGCCGATCCTGGTCCCGCGCGTCTCCGTCGCTTGACACAAGGCGTACTTGTTCTCATTATGTTCTCTCTGCGGGAACCTCGTCGAAACGTCATGGGCGAACGGTCGGATGGCAACGACAGCCACCATCCTCCATGCGGACCTGGATGCTTTCTATGCCTCGGTAGAGCAGCTGCTTGATCCATCGCTGCGCGGCAAACCCATTGCCGTCGGTGGCGGGGTTGTGCTTGCCGCGTCTTACGAAGCCAAGGCCTTTGGGGTCCGCGGCGGCATGCCGGGACGGCAAGCGTGCGAGCTCTGTCCGCAGCTCATTTTTGTCAGCGGGCGTTTTGGGGAATACCAACGGCTGGGCGATGCCGCCATCAAGGTGATAGGAGACTTCACGCCCCTCGTCGAGCGGATCTCCATCGACGAGGCCTTTGCCGACGTCGCGGGCTGCACCCATCTGTTCGGTCCGCCTGCGGAAATCGCGATGGCCATCCGCCAACGCGTGCGCGCGGAGCTTGGTCTTCCGATTTCGGTTGGTGTCGCGCGCTCCAAGCATCTGGCGAAAATTGCTTCGCAGGTGGCCAAACCCGATGGGCTCGTCGTTGTCGATCCCGATACGGAGCTCGGATTCCTTCACCACCTGCCGGTCGAGCTGATGTGGGGCGTGGGTCCGGCGACGCGGACACGGCTGGCCGAGATGGGCGTGCTCACGATCGGGCAACTGGCCGCGACACCGGGATGCTCGCTCAAGCGGGTGCTTGGTTCCGCGGCAGGGACGAAACTTTCGGCGCTGGCGTGGAATCGTGATCCACGGGAAATCAGGGCTCACCGCCGGGCTCGATCGGCAGGAGCGCAATCGGCGCTTGGCAGGAAACCTGCCGAACAGCGGGTTGTTCGATCCACCTTGCTTCACCTTGCTGACCGTATCGGCAGCCGGCTCCGCGCCAAGTCCAGGCCTGGGCGGACCGTGACGGTCCGCGTTCGCTTCGCCAATCTGAATTCAGTCACGCGTTCGGTCACGCTCGACGCACCAATCTCCGCGACCCTGATTCTGGCCGAGGTCGCCGAGGAGCTGGTGCGCGCTGTCCTCGCCGATCATCCTCACGAGAAAACCATCTCGCTCCTGGCGATTTCCGTGTCGCATCTTGGAGAGCAGCGGGATGTGGAGCTCGAACTCCCACTCGGACTTGGCGATGAAGCACGCCGTCCCGGCACCAAAAGAGGCATGGCACGCGGGGGCGGCCGACCATGCGGTCGATAAAATCCGCGAACGCTTCGGATGGGATGCGATCGGCTACGGATCGGTGGCGCCGGAAGTCTCTTCTTCCGTTCCCGACGCGTTTCGCAAACTCGCCGAAAAGGACCTGTGAACTTCACCCTCAATACGAAAGCGTTGCCGGGAGAGATCCAGCTACAGATCGAACTAGCCGCGCGTTTAAAGCCCGGTTCGCGCTTTCCAGCTCTTGCCTGATTTCGGGTCGTAGCGTCCCCCACCGAGCTGCTCGTGGCCCCAATTCATCATTTGCAACAGGACGGGTTCCAGGCGTTTTCCTTCGTCGGTCAGCTGATAGGCGTATCGGACCGGGTTTTGCTGGTAGGGCTCGCGTTTCACCAGGCCCCATTCCGCAAGCCTCTTGAGCCGTTCGGACAGGATGTTCGAGGGGACCCGTTCAGCGCTGTCCTGCAGCGCCTGAAAGGTCTGCTTGCTGTGCCACATCAGGTCGCGAACGATGAGAAGCGTCCACTTGTCGCCCACGACTTCCAGCGCGCGCGCGATGGAGCATGTCGATCGGAAGTCATGTCTTGCCATGGCGAACGTGCCCGCGTTTTCAGCACCGAACCTGCCCGGAACGGTGTCCCTCGATAATCTATCAGACCGACTTGCATTTTTAAAGTGTCATGGCTAGTGTAACTTTCGATTTAAAAGTGACTGGCTGGCGCCGGGCGGCTGATCGAGGTGGCGACGTCATGAACAGGATTGTACTCGCCCATGTCGCCGCGGCGGCCGCGGCCTTGATCGCGGGGGCTGCCGTCGTTGCCACGCGCTCGGTCATTGGAGAGATCGACCCGATCTCGCTGGTCTTCTACCGCTACCTGATCTCGATCGCCTGTTTTGCGCCGTTTCTGCTGGCGATGTGGCCGCGCAGCGGCCTTGCGCTATCCGAGTGTGCAAAGATCGCCGGGTTCGGGATTCTGTTCTTTGTGCTTTTTCCCTGGGCCTTCAATGCGTCGCTCCAGTACGTGCCGGCCGCGCGCGGCGCGGTTGGTCTGGCGACGATACCGATCCAGACCCTGATCGTCGCAGCTGCCTTTGGACGCGAGAAGCTGACAACCGCGAAGGTCGCAGGTGTCGTGCTGGCGTTTTCCGGCATCGCCGTGGCGTTTGGCGCCGCTGCATTCGGGCGGGGAAATGCCGATTACATGGTCGGAGACGGGTTGATGCTTCTTAGCGTTCTCTGCGCCGCTATCTACTCCGTTTTCAGCCGCGCGACCCTGATGCGCCATGGGCCGATTTTCGTGACGGCATTGGCGATGGTATTCGCCGTCGCTGTCTTGTTGCCGGTTGTCGGTCTCCAGCAAGGCAGCGTTGCTTTGCCGGCGATCAGCACAAAAGGATGGATCGCGGTGCTGTTCCTTGGAACCGTCGCCGGTGTTCTGCAGTTTTCGCTTTTCATGTGGGCATTGCGCTGGCTGCCGCCGACGACAACCGTGTTGTACCTGACGCTCAATCCCATCACGGCGATGGCCCTGGGGATCGTGCTGCTTGGAGAATCGCTGACGGTGGAGCTGGTCGCCGGTATGGCCCTCGTCCTCGTCGGTATCCTGGTTGGCAGCGGGGTCGTTTCGGCCAACAGGGATTGGGCTCGGCAGCCGTCATCGGGTCCGGCCCGCTAGAGCGCGCGAAATGGTCGACAGGTCCGCAACGCAAATTCGACAGGGCAAGAAGGGTGGCGGTCCCCGCAATGGCCCAATATAACCCTTGGTTCCACGCCAAGGAGGTGAGCGGTTGCACGAGCGTTATCAAGGCAAGTCCCTGAACCGGCTGGAGGATCATCGCTTCCTCACCGGGCGCGGGACCTACGTCGCCAATGATCACGTGGCTGATGTGCTGCACGCCCATGTGGTCCGCTCGCCGCACGCCTTCGCACGAATTACCCGGATAAGTCTGGACGTTGCCCGCGCGCTCCCCGGCGTCGTAGCGGTGCTTAGCGAGGCCGACCTCGCGGCGGACGGCATCGGCGCGTTGCCTTGCGTCACGGTGATTGATGCGGTCGAGCCGATCATCGCGCCGCCGCGCCCCGCGCTGGCCCGTGATTTCGTGCGGCATGTCGGCGATCCCGTCGTTCTGATTGTCGCAGAGACGCTGGAGGCGGCGGTGGAGGCCGCCGAAGCGGTCGAGATCGCCTATGAGCCCAGGCCCTGCGTCACCATGGCGACCGCGGCGCTCAAGCCGGATGCCCCGCTGCTTTGGAAGGAGGCGCCGGGCAATTCCGCTTTCCTGTTCCGGAAGGGCGACGCGGCAGCCGTTGCCACGGCAATGGCAGAGGCCGCGCATGTCGTCGAATGCGACCTGTTCAATAACCGCGTGGTGGCCGCTCCCCTGGAGACGCGCGCCGCGATCGGCTTTCATGATCGCAAGACGGATCAGTTTCTGCTGTCGGTGACCGGTCAGGCCGTCCACGACACCCGCAAGGTGCTGGCTAGCGCCGTCTTCAAGATACCGCTCGAGCGCCTGCGCGTGGTGGTGCCTGACGTCGGCGGCGGTTTCGGGATGAAGAACTACGTCTATCCCGAATATGTGCTGGTGCTGTGGGCGGCAAGAAAGCTCGGCCGCCCGGTGCGCTGGGTCTGCGAACGATCAGAAGATTTCGTCAGCTCGGCGCATGGCCGCGATTTCTTTTCCCGCGCGCGACTCGCGCTCGACAGCGATGGCCGGTTTCTTGCGTTGGAAGTGAAGGCGGTCGCCAATATGGGCGCGTACCTGTCGACCAGCGGCCCGATCAGCTCCACCAACGCGGCCGGCAGCGCGATCGGCGGCGTCTATGACATCCCCTCGGTGTTTTACGAAGTGCGCGGCGCTTTCACCAACACGCCGCCGATCGACGCCTATCGCGGCGCCGGCAAGCCCGAAGCCAATTATCTGATCGAGCGGCTGGTGAATCTTGCATCGATCAAAACCGGGATCGATGCCGTCAAGTTGCGCCGCAGCAACATCGTCAGCAGGTTTCCGCATCGCACCGCGATGGGCATGAAGATCGACGGCGGCCGCTTCAAGGCCAATCTGGACGACGCGATCGCGCTCGCCGATCGCGACGGTTTTCGCAAGCGACGCAAACAGTCTGACAAAGCCGGCCTGCTGCGCGGCCTCGGGATTGCCTGCTTCCTCGAGACTTCCCGCGGTGTGCCGTTGGAAATGGCGCGGGCCGCATTCGAGGCCGACGGCACGGTGTCGCTGGCGGTCGGTACGCAGTCCAACGGCCAGGGTCATGAGACCGCCTATCCGCAGGTCGCGGCCGACCTGCTGGGATTGCCGATCGATGCATTCCGCTTCCAGCAGGGCGACACGGATTTTCTGCCGGGCGGCAACGGCCATGGCGGCGCGCGTTCGATGCATATGGGCGGCACCGCTTTGGTGATGGCGATTGAAAAACTGATCGAGAAAGGCCGGTTGATTTCAGCGCATCTGCTGCAGGCGCCCGCCGACCAGGTGGTGTTTGCCGATGGCCGCTTTGTCGTGAAATCCACCGAGCGCGCCATCGAGATCGGCAAGGTAGCCGATGCCGCACGGGATGCCGCCAATCTGCCTGAGGGATTGACGCCGGGGCTCGAGGGAAGCGCGACCAACAGTTCCGAACTCTACAATTTTCCGAACGGTTGCCATGTCGCGGAAGTCGAGATCGATCCCGACACCGGCGTCGTGCGGCTCGACCGCTACACCATCGTCGATGATTTCGGCCGCCTCATCAATCCGCGCGTGGCGCTCAGCCAGGTGCATGGCGGGGTGGCGCAAGGCATCGGACAGTCGCTGCTGGAGCACATCGTGTTCGATCCCGAGGGGCAGCTGCTCAGCGGCTCCTTCATGGACTACACGCTGCCGCGCGCGCAGGATTTGCCGAATTTTGCCGGTGGTCTGAATGAATCGTCGCCAACAAAGTCTAATCCGCTGGGCGTGAAGGGAACCGGGCAGGCCGGCAGCATCGCCGCGCCGCAAACCATCATGAACGCCGTGCTCGACGCCTTGTCCCCGCTCGGTATCAATGAACTGGACATGCCGGCAACGCCGTATCTGGTGTGGAGCGCCATACAGAAAGCACGAACATCAGGACGGATTTCGAAATGAGCCAGGCCGCCTATGTCGCCGTTGATTGGGGTACCAGCAGCTTCCGGCTTTGGGTGATGGATCGTTCCGGCGACGTGCTGGGGGAACGACGCAGCGATGAAGGCATGATGGCGGCCGCCAAGATCGGTTTTGCCAGCGTGTTGCAGTCGCATCTCGATGCCGTCGGTGCCGCCGATCACCTGCCAGTCGTCATCTGCGGCATGGCGGGCGCCCGGCAGGGCTGGGTTGAAGCGGGATATCTCGACACGCCGGCAAGCCTCACATCCATCCTGCAGCGTGCCGTGCCGGTTCGCGAACAGTCGCGCGATATCCGCATCCTTCCGGGCATCGCGCAGCGCGACCCCAAGGCGCCGGACGTGATGCGGGGCGAAGAAACCCAGTTGCTCGGTGTTCTCGGTGCAGATGGTGAAGCGCTGGTCTGCATGCCCGGCACCCATTCGAAATGGGCGAGCGTGCGTGGTGGGACCGTCGAACGCTTCACCACGTTCATGACCGGCGAACTCTTCAGCGCCATATCGCAAGGGACGATCCTGTCGCTTGCCGTGGCGAACGCGGACGAAGCCGTGGATAGCGAAGCGTTCAAATCGTCGGTCGTTGCCGCCTTTGAGGCGCCTGCATTCGCGGCCAATTTGTTGTTCCAGGTGCGCTCGGGTCAGCTTCTATATGGCGGCAGCCCTGCCTCGGCCCGCGAGAAGATATCGGGAACCCTGATCGGCCTCGAACTGGCGGCGGGACTGGCTGGCGATCGGTCGAGGCGCGACATCACCCTGGTTGTGTCAGGCAGGCTCGAGGCGCTGTATCGATTGGCGTTTGACAGTCTTTCCGTTGCGGTCCAATCCATCGATTCCGATGATGCGGTCCGTCGCGGTCTTGCGTTAGCTGCCAAGGCCATCTGGACTTTATAGAAGGACCAAACGCGTGAACCCTGTTCCATTCCCGCCGATGAAGCGTCCGCTGGTCGCGATCCTGCGCGGCGTGAAACCCGAAGAGGCCGAGGGCATCGTCGACGTATTGATCGAACACGGCATGACGGCGATCGAGATTCCGCTCAACTCGCCGGATCCGTTCCGCTCTATCGAGATCGCGGTCAGGAAGGCTCCCGCCGATATCCTGATCGGTGCGGGCACCGTGCTGACGCCAGAGGATGTCGAGCGGCTCCATGACGTTGGCGGACGGCTGATGGTGTCCCCCAACGTCGACCCTGATGTCATCGCCGCCGCCTGGGATCGCGGCATGGTCACGATGCCCGGCGTCTTTACCGCTACGGAGGCGCTGCTGGCGGCGAAGGCAGGGGCTTCCGCGCTGAAATTCTTTCCCGCCGGCGTCCTTGGCGCGTCGGGCATCACGGCGATCCGTGCCGTTCTTCCCGCAGGTCTGATGATCGCTGCCGTCGGCGGGATCTCCGACAAGAATTTTGCGGAGTACACCAAAGCCGGCATTCACGCGTTCGGTCTCGGCACCAGCCTTTACAAGCCAGGCATGACGGCAGCCGAAGTTGCAGAACGCGCCAAGGCCACGATCCGCGCGTACGATTTGGCGATGCGGGAACAGAAATAATTCAGCGAACGGCTCCGGGCTTCCTCATCGCCCAACGCGCCATCCGTGTGGACCGCCACCGTCGACTCCATCCTTCAGAAACGCGCGCGACTTTGTCAGCGAATTTCCCGGGACAGAAGCCGGAGGCAACTACGGCGTGACACGAATCAGCTGACCAGGCTGGGTTGGATCGCTGCGACTGTAGCGCCAGATCGACCGGTCGGGGAACGCCTTGCGCAGCGCGCCGACATCGGTCCCCACACGGGCATGAAGAATGGCCGCGTCCATGGATGGCGGATTGCGCACGAGGTCCCAATCATGCATGCCGAGGCCGCTGGAGGTGTCGTGAATGACGATCGCGTTCCCGGTCACCGCTTGCTGCACCAACCGAAACGGCTCCTGGCGCGAAAACACCTGGGATTGGAAGGTTGTCAGCACCAGCGGCCAGATGCCAACGAGATACAGCACGCAGGCAATCGGAGCGAGCGGCAGCATCGCGCGATCCATCGACCGCTCCAGTCTCGCGGTGACTGAAGGGAGCGCCGAAACGATGGTGACCATCATGAGAGGGAACGCATCGAAGTAAAAGCGAGGGCCATAGCGGTTGCCGCCGTAATCGGCGTAAATCACATAGGCCAGCACGAAGCCCGGAAAAATCAGATCGTAATAGGCGAGCTTGCGGTCCTTGAATTTGAGTGCGAGGCAACAACAATACCCGATCAGCAAAACCGGCGACGTCCACAACGCAAGTTCGACCAGGCGACCCGCGGTTATCGCCACCCCATTGAAGATCCGCAATGGGTCGAGGCTTACGAAAATATTGGATACTTCCGGCGTGTTGATGACGTAATATGCGGTGCGGAACGGGCTGCCGGTGATCAGATAATGATAGAGCATCAGCAGCATCAGTACCGGGACAAGTCCTGCCGCCAGAAGTCCGATCAGGCGCGGCCATGCGTTCCGCCGCTGCCGGCTCAACCACAACAGCGTCGCCGGAATCAGCGGCAACACGTCGAAATAGCGTGTCGCCCCCAGCAAACCGACGATGGCTCCCGCTGCGACCAGCCTGTGCCCCCGCGGAATCTCACCATCCGGCAGCAGGCAGAGGCAGAACGACAGGATCAGCAGTGACGAGAGGATGTGCGGAAAATACGAAGCCGCGTTCATGACGTAGAACGGGGTCAGCGCAAAAAGCGCTGCCGCAACGACAGCCGCGGATGGATTACCGACACGCCGGCAAAATGCGGCAAGCGCCACGACGCTGGCTCCACCCAGCAAGGCATTTACCGTCCATGGCGGTATTCCCAGCAGCATCCCTGCCGAGAGCACCATCGGCCATGCCGGTGGGGACTGGCTGACCCATTTGGATTCGAAAAGATAGGTGCGGAACGGGATCAAATCCGTCCCCAGGATTGGCGGGGCTTCCCACAATCGAAACGCAGCAAACGCGCGCGCCTGAAACAGATAGCAGTCCTCGTCGCCGGAATTCGGAAACCGGTCCAGGATGAAGTAGGCCACTGCCAACGGCAGCAGCATCGCGGCGATGACGGTCACGGATATGCACCAATTCGTCCGTGCCCCGATCCAGGAAACGATCTTCCCGGTTATTCGATCAACCTCGCCAACGGGGCTGATTGCAGCGCCGATCATAATGAAACCGATGCAGAGCCCGGTTTGGATGGCGAACGTCCAGCGCAGGTCGTCCAACGGACCTGCGCAGTCGCCCGCGATCCGGCCAGGGCATGGTGTGAACCAGAGGGCTCCCTGCAGCCATGGCACAATGAGTACAAACGCTAAACCCAGTCCCAGCAGAGCGAGCCAGCGAGATCGCGGCAACATTCTGCTTTGTCGAACGCCCAGCACGTCAACGCTATCCGCATTCATGGCTAGACCCCTTGCGCGTCACGCATATGATTCAGGCGCTCTCGCTGTTCCACTGCAATGGCAGGACAGCGTGACGGAAGCCAATACGAAAATTGCAAAATATGGCGGCCTGTAATTCTCGGGAAGGGCTGCAAAACAGGGCTCCTCAATGACGCCGGTCAATGCGCGGTGCTGCCCCTTTTGCCTATGCTAGATTCCGTAATGTTCGCTTAAATAGATCGCATGATTTGAAACGCCGGGCGCAACCTTCCAATCGCGAGCCAGGCGCAATCGCCCGGCGCAATGGTTAACGCAGGCCTAATGGCAACTTGCGACGAAGTGGACGCGCCTCAGGTCACCGGTCCCGGCGTGAACAGCGTCAGATCGTTGTGAATGCCCCAGCGGTCGGACCACACTTTGGTGCGGCCGCTTGCGACATCGAGGATCAGGCGGAACAGATCCCACCCGGTCTCCTCGATGGTGGCTTCGCCGGTGGCGATGCGGCCGGCGTCGAAGTCGATCAGGTCCTTCCAGCGCCGCGCCAGTTCGGTGCGCGTCGAGACCTTGATGACGGGGGCGGCGGCGAGCCCGTAGGGCGTGCCGCGGCCGGTCGTGAACACCTGCAGCGTCATTCCCGACGCAAGCTGCAGCGTGCCGCAGATGAAGTCGCTGGCGGGCGTGGCCGCGAAGATCATGCCTTTGGTTCGCACGCGCTCGCCCGGCGCCAGCACGTCGACGATCGCGCTGGTGCCTGATTTGACGATCGAGCCGAGTGACTTCTCCACGATGTTGGCGAGCCCGCCCTTCTTGTTGCCGGGCGTGGTGTTGGCGCTGCGGTCGGCGTCGCCCTTGGCGAGATAGCCGTCATACCAGTCCATTTCGCGGATCAGCGCGCGGCCGACGTCCTCATTGGCGGCGCGCCGCGTCAACAGATGAATGGCGTCGCGCACTTCGGTGACTTCGGAAAACATCACGGCGGCGCCGGCACGCACCAATAGATCGGCAGCGAAGCCGAGCGCGGGATTGGCGGTCACCCCGGAAAAGGCGTCCGAGCCGCCGCATTGCAGGCCGATCACGAGGTCGGAGGCGGGGCAGGTTTCGCGGCGGCGCGCATTGAGCACGGCAAGTCGCGCGTCCGCCATCTCCATGATGGCGTCGACGATGGCGCCAAACCCGTCGAACGCCTCGTCCTGCATCCGCACCACGCTGCTGTCGGTCCCTTCCGGAAGCAGCCGCTCGGGAACCAGTTTCTCGCAGCCGAGGCCGACGACCATCACCTCGCCGCCGAAATTCGGGTTCAGCGCGAGGTTCTGCAGGGTGCGTATCGGCACGATCGCCAGCGGCGCATTGATCGCGACGCCGCAGCCGTAATTATGCGTCAGCCCGACGACGTCATCGACATTGGGATATTTCGGCAGCAGTTCGGCCTTGATGCGCTTGATCGCAAACTGCAGCGTGCCGGCGACGCATTGCACACTGGTCGAGATCGCCAGCACGTTCTTGGTGCCAACCGAACCATCGGGATTGCGAAAGCCTTCGAACGTATAGCCTTCAAGCGGCGCCTGCGGGGCAGGGACGGCGGTAGCGAGTTCAAGCCTGTCGAGTTCAGGCGGCGTCGGCATGTCGATGCGCGCCTCGTCGACCCATTCGCCGGCCAGGATCGGCCGTGCCGCGGTGCCGATCACCTCGTTGTAGCGGCGGATCGGCGCGCCCGGCGCAATATCCGACAGTGCCACCTTGTGGCCCTGCGGCACGAAGGTGCGCAGCTCGAGACCGCAGGCAAACCGGCTCTTCGCCGGCAGCCCGAGATCGTTGACCACGATCGCGACATTGTCGTTGGGGTCGAGCCGGATGTAGCGCGGCTCAAAGGCCTGCGCCGTCGCAATTCCCGTCACGAAAATTCTCCTTGTTGCGCCCGTCGCATCCAGCGCCAGACCGGGCGAGTATAGGCGGTTTTGGCGAATATATGAAACTCGTGCACCATGACGTCATGGCGGCGATCGGCTGCCGCATGCGTTCGGCCATTGTGGAGAGGCCTTCCGGTGCGCTAGCCTCGCCAGTAAGAAAAAGAGAAAACGAAGGGGAAAGCATGGGCAAGAAGATAGCGATCGTCGGAGCCGGCGCCGTCGGCGGATATGCCGGCGCCCACATGGTGCAGGCGGGCGAGGACGTGACGTTCATCGATCCCTGGCCCGAGCATGTCGAGCATATGCGCAAGCACGGCCTGCGCGTCACCCACGCCATGGATGTTCCGGAATTTTCGGTTCCAGTCCGCGCGCTGCACCTCACGGACGCGCAGCAGCTTGCGAAGGAGGCGCCGGTCGACATCGCCTTCGTCTGCATGAAATCCTACGACACCGCCTGGGCCACCATGCTGATCCGGCAATATCTGGCGCCGGACGGCTATGTGGTGTCGCTGCAGAACTGCATGAATGAAGAAACCATCGCCGGCATCGTCGGCTGGGGCAAGACGCTCGGCTGCATCGCCAGCAGCATCACGGTCAATTTGCCGGAGCCCGGCCACATCCACCGCGGCGCCGGCAAGCACGGGGCGGCGCACACGGTGTTTCGCGCCGGCGAAGTGCACGGCCGCATCACGCCACGGGCGGAGGAAATTTGCCGCCTGGTCGGTTACACCGACAGCGCCAAGGTCACCAGCAACCTGTGGGGCGAACGCTGGTCCAAGCTGGTCGCCAACGTCATGGGCAACGGGCTCTCCGCCTGCACCGGCATGACCGGCGGCCAGATGCTGGAGAGCGAGCCGATCCGCCGCTTCTCGACCCGGCTCGGCAGCGAAGCCATCCGCGTCGGCCAGGCGCATGGCTATCAGCTCGAGGAGATCCTGCATCTGCCGCCGGAGACCATCGCGCGGGCCGGCGAGGGCGACGAGGCGGCGATGCGCGCCTGCGACGAGCAGCGTTTCGCGGACGGCAAGCGCACGGCATCAGGGCAACGTCCCTCGATGGGCCAGGACATGCAGAAGGGCCGGCGCACCGAGATCGAATTCATCAACGGCTTTGTGGTTGATGAGGGCGAGAAGGTAGGGCTTGCGTGCCGCGCCAATGCCGCGCTGACCGACATCGTGATGCGCGTTGAACGGGGCGAGCTGAAACCGGATCCGCGGCACATCACCGAGCTGCGGCTGAACTGAGCCCCACGCGATTGCGATCAACACCATGGGGCTATGATATTCCCTGAGTTGTCGTAACCTCCATCGCCTGAGATATTGGGAGGTGTGCCATGCGTCTCTTTCTTTATGGATTTATGTTGATGGCCTCGATTTCGACGGCGGCTGCGGATTCAAAAACAGATGCGCTTCAGATCATCGATAGATGGGCCAAGGCATTTACAGCGTCGGACGTTGACGCGATCGTCAAACTTTATGCGCCGGACGCGTTGTTCATGGGGACCGGCAGCAAGGCAGTCGTGACCAAGCCCGAGGGTATCAGAACCTATTTTGAAGCCGCGCTTCTCACCAACCGGCCGAGAGGAGCCACCCTCAACAGCTATGAATCGATCGTGCTCTCTGACAACGCCGTGCTGGTTACCGGTCTCGATACGACGACTCGTGACAAAGACGGAACCCCGATCAGCGGATCGGGACGGGTCACTTTCGTGGTGGCAAAGCGCGGTGCCGATTGGCAGATCGTGCATTTCCATCGGTCGGCCATGCCGCAATAGGCGGCTCACGTATTGGTGCCGCGCTGGACCTCTGCTGCGCCAGCCTTTAAGTATTCCCGATGGACATCGCATCGGACGCGCCGCAGTCGCGCTATTTTCAGTCGCAGGGGCTCAAGCTTCATTTCACGGATTGGGGTAACGCGCAGGCGCCGCCCCTGCTGCTGGTGCATGGCGGCCTCGATCACTCCCGCAGCTGGGATTATCTGGCGCGGGCGCTGGCTGCGGATTATCACGTCGTGGCGCCCGATTTGCGCGGCCACGGCGATTCCGGCTGGGCTTTCGGCTCCAGCTACAGCCTCGCCGACCACGTCTACGATCTGACAGGCCTGGTGAAAGCGGAAGGTTTTGACAAGGTCGCCATCGTCGGCCATTCGATGGGCGGCATGGTCAGCCTGACCTATGCCGGGGCTTTTCCCGAAAGGGTATCAAAGCTGGTCGTGCTGGATGGCGTCACCAATTTTCCGGCGCGGCGCCCCAAACCCGCGGACGTCAGGATATCGGATTGGGCCGGCGACCTCGACAAGCTGGCGCAGCGGAAAATCCATCGCTATCCGACCGTGGCCGACGGCGCCGATCGGATCGTCGGCCGCAACCCGCGGCTGACGCGCGAGCAGGCGATGCATCTGGCCACCCACGGCATGAAGCGCAACGACGACGGCAGTTTCAGCTGGAAGTACGATCCCTATTTGCGGGCGCGGGCGCCGTACCGGCTGTCGCTCGAAGACAATATCGGGCTGTGGTCACGCATCGCCTGCCCGACCTTGCTGGTCGCGGCCAGCGAAAGCTTTCTGCCCGATCCCGAGAAGGCCGGTGTGATGTCGCATTTCAAGCACGCCGAACTCGCCAAGATCGCCGGCGCCGGCCACTGGCTGCAGCACGACAGGCCGGATGAGGTGCTCGGGCTGATCCAGCGGTTTCTTACGCAATCTTGAGGGCTGGTGTAGCGAGGCCCGGCGGTTCATCGATTTCCTCCACGCCGGCAGCCGTCCGGCAGATCATCATCGCTTCACGCAAGTTCCCCGCGGCGATGTCGGCTTTGGCCGCCTCCCGCAGTTCTTCCAGCGATTCCTTGTCGAGGTTCTCGGCCCAGCAACCGAGCATGATGATCGTGGCCTTTGGCAATTGGCGACGCAGGCGCCGAACCGAGTAGCGCATATGGGCGGGACTGCTGGCGTCGAGATAGGACAGGCAGACGATCGCGACACCGGTGAAATCCAGCTGCACGATCCTGGTCGACGAAAGTGCGTCCGCAGGCTCGACCCGTGCACCGAGGCCATGCGCGTTGGAAAGCTGCGCAAACAGCACCGCTGCGGCTTCGTCGAGCGGGGTGCGCCCGGCCAGGCAGAGCACCGGCGCTTCTCCCTGCCAATG
Organism: Bradyrhizobium sp. AUGA SZCCT0222; assembly: GCF_018130205.1. NCBI lineage: Bacteria > Pseudomonadati > Pseudomonadota > Alphaproteobacteria > Hyphomicrobiales > Nitrobacteraceae > Bradyrhizobium > Bradyrhizobium sp. AUGA SZCCT0222. The sequence goes on along the minus strand of NZ_JAFCLX010000013.1, from coordinate 59,865 downwards.
AAGCGGAAGATCGGCTTTTTGCACGACCGGCAAATTGCTTGATATCGCGGCATCCGGGACGGTTTCGACCGCGGCCGCCGCCTCCGCATCCATGGTCGGCGAGGTTACCTCGGGGATCGAATCATCCTGGGTGGAAAGGTCGCTGGCAAACTCGGTAACGGCGTCGCGAATCTTGATCATGCGCGCCTGGTCCAGGGCATCGCGCTTGGCATCTGCCTGCGCCAGTTGAAGGCCTCTCAGGGCGACCTCGTCGAAGTACGAAGAAAGCGATTTCTCCTTCAGGAATTCTTCGGCCTTTCCTGCCGCCTCGATCGGATCGCCGGCGAGCATTCGCTGGTAGAACATTTCCGGCGGTGACAATGCGGGCCTGTCGCCAAAAATCACATCGAGAAATTCGAGCCGCTCGACATGACGTCCGAGGACGACGAGGCAAACCGTCAAGGGCGTTGCAAGGACGAGCCCGATGGGCCCCCACAATGCGGTCCAGAATGTCGCTGACGCGACGATGGCGACGGGAGAAAGTCCGGTGCTCTGGCCGTAGGCGAGAGGCTCCACCACCTGGCTGATGATCGGTCCGACTCCCAGAAAAAGCACGACCGTCCATACGAGCATCGACCAGCCGGGATCGACGGCGGCCGCCAACGCCAGCGGAAAAGCCGCCGAGATGGCTGTGCCGATGTAGGGGACGAACCGCAGCACGGCCGCCAGAATGCCCCAGAGGATCGCGCTGGGAATACCTATGAACGATAGTCCCGCTCCGATGATCACGCCGAAAGTGGCGTTGATCATCAGCTGAGCCAGAAACAGCCGGCTAAGGCGCGTTGCCGCATCGTCCAGCGCTGCCGTCGTGCGTTGCAGATCATGCGAGCCCGCCAATCGAATTAGGCGGTTTCGCAGATCCTCGCGCTGGATCAGGATGAAGATCACGAAAATGATGATGATGCCGGTGGTCGCAAGCGGGTTTAGCAATGGCGCGATCAGGGTTCGCAGATTCTCCAGGGCTCCCGGGTCGGGCTGACGCACTTCAACGGGGATCGGCAAGGCCGTGACGGCAGCATTTGGCGCGCCGAGACGCGGGATGGCCCCGCGGACCGATTTGTCATCCTTCGGCCTGTCGAGCTCCCGGCTCAACTCCTGGAGCATATCCGCCGCACGTTCGAGGGTGCCGCTGCTCGCCGTGACGCCGCGCACTGATTTGATCTTTTCACGCATCGTCGATTGATAAACCGGCAGGTCTCCAGCCAGTTGGGTCAATTGATTGGCGATCAGGGTGCCGAGGCCGAAGATCACCGAGAATGCCAGAAAGACGATGCCCACGACCGCCAGGCTGCGGGGAACGCGGGCGCGCTGCAGCAATCCGACCGGCGGTCCGAGCACAAAGCTGAGAAGAATAGCGAGCGCGATGGGTACGAATATTTCCCGGCCGAAATACAGCGCCGCAATGAACAATGCGGCGAGGATCGAGCAGGCGACGGCACTCAGCAAAGCCAGCAACTCGTCCATCGTGCGTCCGGCGCTGACTTTTCTGGTGATCAAGCTCATTGAGGCTTTCTGAGGCGTTGCAGGAAATAGACGCCGGGCACGGGGAACAAAAAATGGTTTGAACAGGCGGCTCAAGCTGGTTCTCCCGTAACCAAGGCGCGACCGGCGCATAGGTTGCACCGGTTGGGGCAGCCTATTCACTGGAGACCGCGGAACCATTTTGCGAACTGCGAACCAGCCTTCGTCGAAGGCACTCTGGCGAGCAGGTTGCCAGCCCGGTGCGGTCCGCGACGTCGAACTAATCCGGCAGCAACGCGTTATTCCTGTATGCAAAAAGGCAAACCACGCTGCGCCGGCCCGATGAACATGCAGCCCGTCGATCACGGTTCGACGAGGCCGGCACCGTTGCTGCCTGCAGTGCCCGGCTCGGACGAAGCGGATCGTTTGAGAGCATCGCTGCCGAAAACCAAACTGACCAGAGCCGATGCCGTCCGCGCTGCGAAGGCCAGGATCATGCGGCGCAATTCACTGCGAAAGCAGCGGCTGGCGCAAAAGGGATGACGCCGGAAAACCTCAGTTCCTGGAATCGTTTTCCCGATCCAGCTCTTGAAGGTATGACAGCCCATGCACGGTCAAGCGGTGCTCGTTCGTTTCACCGTCGATGTATAATTTCATCAGATGCCTTGAAAGACGCTCGCGGGTGCCCTTCGTCTCGGAACGGTCCGCAAGGGCGCCGTATATGCTCAGCGCGCGGTCAACGGGTAGCGTTTGCATTGAGCCATCTCATCGGTTGAGTTCGATCTGAAGAGGTAAAGCCCGCTGCTCCGTATCGTTCCGCATTATGCTGATGCAATTGTAAGCGTCAGGTCCGGAAAAACACGAAAAGGACAATTGCCAGAGTGACCACGGCAATACTCAGGCTGATGAGGAGCAAAAACAGTATCGACGGTCCAGGCTCGGCCTGGCGAGCTTCCGTTGGCGTTTCGATAATGACGCCGTGTTTTTTGATGGCCATACGGTTCCTTCGCTCATTCCAGCGTTTCCTGGGCATTGGCAGATAGCCCCAGACCCCCGGATCGAGGCGGGTTGGTCGAACACTGGTGTTGGCTATCTCTGGAGACCAAGCCGCCTGGCTCATGATGGTTCCGGCCGATCCGCGACCCGTTGGCTCTACCCGCCTACGAAGCTAGTACCCCGCCACCTGATGCGGCCTGAACAGCCGGCCCTTTTCCACCACCAGCACGACGCCGAGCGACGCCAGCGTGCACAGAAAGAAGCCGGTCGCGAACGGCAGCAGCGTGCCGTCGTAATCCTGGCCGATCGTGGTGCCGATGCCGATGCCGAGCAGGGTGGTGATCGATCCGTACAGCGACGAGGCGGTGCCGGCGATGTGGCCCTGCGGCTCCATCGCCAGCGCGGTGAAGTTGGCGATCATCAACCCGAACGAAAACATCATCAGCGCCGACAGCGCCATGAACAGCGGCAAGGGCAGCATCTGCAATTTCACCGCCGCCAGCATGATGCCGGATACGGCGACGTAACCGAGCAATGCGGCGTGTGAAATCACGCGCATGCCCAGACGATTGACGAAGCGGGAGTTGACGAAGCCGGCGATGGCGGTGCCGATCGCGATGCCTGCGAAAGCAATGGGAAAATAATGCCCGAGCTTGTAGATCTCGGTGAACACCTGTTGCGACGTGAACACGTAAGCGAACAGCGAGCCGAGCACACCGCCGGAGACCAGCGCGTAGCCCAGCGTCTGGCGGTTGGTCACGGTCTGGCGGAAGGCGTCGAGGATGTCGCGGACGGCGAGCGACCGGCGCAGCTGAAGCGGCAGCGTCTCCGGCATGCGCCACGCGCTCCAGATCAGCGTCACCATGCCATAGACCATCAGCACGATGAAGATGCCTCGCCATTGCGTCAGCATCAGCACCGCCTGCCCGAATGACGGCGCGATGACGGGCACCGCGATGAACACCATCATGGCCAGCGACATCACGCTCGCCATGCGGCGGCCGGCGTAGCAGTCGCGCACGATCGAGGTGGCGATGACGCGGGTTGCCGAGGTGCCGAGGCCCTGCAGCGCGCGCGCCAGCAATAACGTCTCGAACGAGGGGGCGGCGATCGCCAGCAGGCTCGCGATGAAATAAACGGTCATGCCGCCGAGCAGCACCGGCCGGCGGCCGAAGCGGTCGGACAGCGGCCCCATCACGAACTGGCCGACACCGAAGCCGACCAGGAAGATCGACAGCACCATTTGCGGGCGGTTGGCGTCGGTGAGGTGGAACGCGGAGCGGATGTTAGGCAGCGCCGGCAGCATCATGTCCATCGCCAGCGGATTCAGCGCCATGATGGAGGCGATGATGACAACGAATTCGGGGAAGCCCATCGGGCGGTGGCCTGAGGAAACCCAGGCATTGGCATTGATTTCAGACACTTACGACCTCATTTCAGGCCGTGAATCTATTCCTTTTGTTGCGTCGCACAATGCCCAATCCGGGATGGCTGCCCGTCGGGGAGGGATGGGGTTGTGGGGTAGCTTGCTGAAAACGAAGGCACACGGTCGCGGCAGGAACAGTGCGCTCCCTCCCCCGCAAGGGGGGAGGGAGCCGACCTTTCGTGGCCGGCCTCTTGCGAAAGAGTCGGTCGGTAAGTGGCTTCTGGTATTCGGAAAACGTGTCAACCCCTGAAATAAAAAATATTTCTGTTTTACCGAACAGAAAATCAGTTTACAAGATAGCCATCCCGTCCCACTTAGAGGGCGTCGGCCGTCGTCACGGACGTTGGACGGGTTGCGGTGGACGCTGATGTTGCGATCGACGAGCGCAGCATGAGCGTACGGCGAAGACGTGTGGTCCTGGCGCCCGTTGCTGGCGTCAAGTTCCTGAGAGGCCAAAAAGCTGATCAGGGGCGACGGAGTCAATAAAGAACTCGTCTCCGGGGAGAGCGCGTTATAAGCCGTAAAGCCATTGCGCAGGGAATGTCGGATCGCCTCCGCTGCCCTGTATGCTCGTGTGCATTTTGTTTTGTGCAAACCGCACGCGAGACCGCGGGTGCAGCGTGCATCCGGCATTCCCTGCGCCCTCTCATTTTCGAGAGGTTGCGAAAATTACCTGCAAACCTCGGGCAGATCGTGCCGCGAGATCGCGAACACATATTCAGTCGTCGTCCCGGACAAGCGAAGCGCGATCCGGGACCCATAACCACAGGGAGAAGTTTTGCGAAAGGTCTCTGCTACCCAGCCTTCACCGAGAGATCACGCGGTATGGGTCCCGGCGTTCGCCGGGACGACGAGCGACGAAAGGCGGGCCTGGCCCGCCGAAGCCCAGCGGGCGTAGGCGGAAGGCGGATTGTCTTAATGACCCCTTTGCTTTAATCCCCCAACCATTGACCGCCTCGAAACGGAGACCCCGTGCCAGACCAACCCCTACGCATCGGCACACGCAAGAGCGTGATGGCACTGGCGCAGACGGATGAGGTCGCGCGGCTGCTGCGATCAGCCAATCCGGGTCTTGATGTCGAGATCATAAAATTCGAAACCCGTGGCGATCAGGACCAGACCAGCAAGCTGCTGCGCCATGGCGGCAAGGGCGGCGCGTTCGTCGCCGAAATCCGCCAGGCCATGCGCGCCGGCGAATTGCAGGCCGCGATGCATTCGCTGAAGGACGTGCCGGGCAATGAGGAGACGCCGGGCCTCGTGATTGCAGCGACCTTGCCACGCGATGCCGCCAACGATTCACTGGTGCTGCGTCCGGGACTTTCGCTGGAAACTTTTCGGGCCTCGCGCGGCAAGGGCTTCAAGATCGGCACCAACGCGGTGCGCCGCGCGGCCTATCTGCGCCGGCTGTTTCCGGAAGTCACCGTGATCCATTACCGCGGCGCCGCCGACACGCGGATCGCAAAACTCGATCGCGGCGACATGCAGCGGCTTCCCGATGGTGGCGAGGTCGGGCCGGCGGATGCACTGGTGATGGCACGCTCCGGCCTCGAGCGCATCGGCATGACATCGCGCATTGCCTATGATTTCTCCGTCACCGAAATGCTGCCGTCGGTCGGCCAGGGCATCGTCGCCGTCGAATGCGTCGAGAAGGACTGGCTCACGCGTGGCTATCTTTCTGGCATCGAGGACACGTCCTCGCGGCTCTGCGCCGAGGCCGAGCGCGAGGTGCTGTGGGTGCTGAACGGCCATTGCAACTCGCCGATCGCGGGTCACGCGACGATTTCCGGCAACGACATGACGCTCACGGCTGCTGTGCTGGATGAGACCGGTGCGCGCTTCATCGAGGCGTCGCGAACGGCGGCGGCGGACCGCCCCCGCGAACTCGGCCGCGCCGTTGGTCTGGAATTGCTCGACAAGGGTGCCGCCGAGATCATCGCGCGCAACCGCCCCGAAGAGCACTAAAGCGTTTTCGAGCGAAGTGGGTACCGGTTCGCGTGAAGAAAACGCGTCAAACAAGAATCTAGCGAACGACCTCGCTCCAGTCCGGACAGGTGCGCTGATCGACCGGCACCAGCCACGCCTTGTAGTTGGTCTTGTCGATCACCTCGGCCGGCAGCATCACCTTCTCCGGCAGCGGTTCGCGCTTGAGATGGCGCACCGCCGCCCGCGTCGCGGTGCAGCCGATCTTGAACATGTTGAAGTCGACGCTCGCGAGCATCCCGCCGGCTTCGATCTGCTTGACCGCCGGCAGGATGCCGTTGATGCCGATCACGATCGCGCTCCGGTTGGCGGTCTTGAGCGCGTCGAGCACGCCGAGCGCCATGCTGTCATTGGCCGAGAGCACCGCGTCGATCTGCTTGTGTTCGGTGAGCAGCTTCTCCATCCCGCGCCTGGCATCGGGTGTCTGGTAGTTGCCGACAGCGGAGCCGAGCACCTCGATGCCGGGGAATTCGCCGAAAGCGCGCTGGTAACCACGCAGCCGCTCGCGGTTGGTGGGGGCGGCCGGCGTGCCCTCGATGACGACGATCTTGCCCTTAGCCCCAAGATGCTCGAACAGATAGCGCGCCTCGCGATAGCCGATCTCGAAATCGTCGGCGCCGACATAGGTGACAAAACTGCCTGGCAGCGGATTGGAGACCAATATCACCGGAATCTTGGCTTCGTTGAGCAGCTTCACCGAAGGGACCATCGCGACATCATCGACGGGAATGAAGATGATCGCATCCGGCCGATCCTTGATGACCTGCTCCACCATCGCCTTCTGTTCGTCGACATTGTCAGGCTGCTTCGGCACGAAGTGCACGACCTTTGTGCCGCTGGTCCGCGCGATCTGGTCGGCGGCAATGCGGAAGGCTTCATACGCCGGGTTGGTCGAATTCTTGGTGAACACGGCGATGGTCATCTGGTTGTCGGCCGCGGTGGCGCTATGTGCCAGCAACGCCGTCGCGGCTACCAGCATCGTCATCAGGTTTCGCATCGTTGCCTCCCTGTGCGTTATTCTCAAGAACCCAACCCCGTCATTGCGAGGAGCGGAGCGACGAAGCAATCCATCTCTACCGTTGAGTTGGCTATGGATTGCTTCGCTTCGCTCGCAATGACGAACTACTCAAAGCCACAAAATCTTCTTCCGGTACTCAAGATCGGTCAGCAGCGGCGCGGCCGGTCCCTGATGGAACACTGCGCCGCGCTCCAGCGCGAAGACGCGGTCGGCCAGCGCCAGCACGAGATCGAGATTGTGCTCAACGATCACAATGGACGTGTGCCGCCGCAATTGGTCGAACACCTTGAACAGCTCGAGGATCACGGTCGGCGCCAGTCCCTCAAAGGGCTCGTCGAGCAGCAGCAGCTTGACATTGCCCGACATCGCGCGCGCCACCGCGACCATCTGCTGCTCGCCGCCGGAGAGATAATCCGCCGCGACGTCCATGCGCTCACGCAATCGTGGGAAATACTGCAGGATCTGCGCTTCGTCCCACACCACGCCGTTGCTGCCGTCGGTCTTGCGCGCCAGGCGCCCGAGCGAGAGATTTTCCCGCACCGTCATGCCGGCGAACAGGCCGCGACCCTGCGGGACATAACCGATGCCCATGCGCGCGATATCGGGCGCGGGCAGGCGGGCGATGTCGGTGCCGGCATATTCGATTCTACCCGACGACAGCGGCGTCAGTCCGGCGAGCGTCTTGAGCAGCGTCGATTTGCCGGCGCCGTTGCGGCCGAGCAGCGCGACGATCTCGCCTTCGCGCACGTCCAGCGAGGCGTCGTGCAGGATATGGCTCTTGCCGTAGAACGTGTTGACGCCTTCGAAGCGCAGAACCTGCGCCGCGCTCTCCCTGGCTTCGTCGGTGCGGCTGTGCTCCACCTCGGGAACGCCGGTGCCGGTATAGATTTCCTGCACCCGGCGGTCGGCACGCACCGCACTGGGCGGGCCCGTCATCAGCACCTCGCCCTGGTTCATCACGGTGACGGAGTGCGAGAAGCCGAGCACCCGGTCGATATCGTGCTCGACGATCAGCACGGGGATATTGGCGGCGACGTTCTTGACGAGATTCGAAACGCGCTCGCGTTCGGCAGCGGCAAGGCCGGCCAGCGGCTCGTCGAGCAACAGCACCTGCGGCTTGGAGCCGAGCGCGATGCCGAGATCGACCAGCCGTTGCCCGCCATAGGAGAGTTCGCCGCCTTCGATGGTCTCGATGCCTTCGAGGCCGAGGAACTTGATCAGCTCCGCGGTCTCGGCGTGAATGCTCTCATAGCTGTCGATGTCGCGCCAGAAATTGAAGCGCATGTCGCTCTGCGCCTGCAGCGACAGCCGCAAATTCTCGTAGATCGACAGGCCCTTGAACAGATTGGTGATCTGGAACGAGCGCGCCAGGCCCTGATGGCAGATCAGGTCGGACGGCACGCCCTGGATCTCGCGGCCGTTGAGCTTGATGGTGCCCTTGTCGGTCGGAAACAGCCCCGAGACCAGATTGAACAGCGTGGTTTTTCCGGCGCCGTTCGGGCCGATCAGCGCATGGATCTCACCGGCGCCGACCGTAAGACTCGCATTGTGGACGGCGCGGATCCCGCCAAAGCTCCTGGAGACGCCATTCACTTCCAGCACGGTGCCGGTGAGGCCCTTCGGCGTCAGGAAGGCCGGCAGCGGCAGGCCCTCATATATCTTGCGCCGGCTCATCGCGGCGGATTCCTCCGGCGCCGGCCACCAGCGTTTGCTGAGCCGGGCCCAGATGCCGACCAGCCCGTCCGGCGAGAACAGCACGAAGGCGACGAAGATCAGTCCGAACCACAGCAGCCAGTCCGAGGTCCAGATCGAAAACAATTCGCGGAACAGGATGAAGAACAGCGCGCCGAGCGCCGGCCCCAGCATGCTGCGCATCCCGCCGATCACGACGATCGCCAGCAGTTCGCCGGAGAACGGCACCGAGACCGCCTCGGCCGAGACGAGGTAATTCTGGAATCCGATCAGCCCGCCGGCAAAGCCCGTGACCACTGCCGAGATCACGAAGACGCCGAGCTTGTAGCGCTCGACCGGATAGCCCTGGAACGTGGCGCGCAACTGGTTCTCGCGGATCGCCACCAGCACGTGGCCGAACGGCGAACGCACCAGCCGCAGCAACAGATAGAGCACGCCGAGGCTGAGCACGGCGACGACGATGTAATAGTTGAGCGCGTTGTCGAGATCGAAGGCGCCGATGCTGCCGCGCTTCAGGCCACCGAGGCCGTCTTCGCCGCCGGTGACTTTGGTCCAGCGGAAGGCGGTGGTGTAGGCCAGCGCCGCCAGCGCCAGCGTCAGCAGCGAGAAGTAGACGCCGCGGCGCCGCAGGATGACTATACCGACGGCCGCGGAGGCGACCGCCACCACGACCAGCGACAGCAGCAGCGGCAGCCAGATCGAGCCGGGGAACCAGTTGAGCTGGATCAGGCCCGCCGCATAGGCGCCGATGCCGAACCAGGTGCCGTGGCCGAACGAGACCAGGCCGGTGTAGCCGACACACAGGTTGAGCCCCATGGTCGCGATCGCCAGCGCCACCACCATGGTCCCGGTGTTGTGCGACAGGCCAAGCGCCTGCATGCCGAACGGCAGCGCGATCAGTGCGAGGCCCGCCAGCAGCAGCGGCCGGTATTTCGAGGCGGACGACAGCTTCATTCGAATTTCTCGATACGCTCGCCCAACAGCCCGCGCGGCCGCACCAGCAGCACCACGAACATCAGGACATACATTGATGCCTCGCCGGCGGCGGGCTCGAAATGGATGGTGATGCCGCGCACCACGCCGACCAGCAGGGCCGCGATCACCACGCCCCAGAAGCTGCCGAGGCCGCCGATCACGACGACGACGAAGGCGACCGTGATGATGTCGGCGCCCATCGCCGGCTGCACGATGGTGATCGGCGCGAAGAACGCGCCGGCGAGTGCGGCCATGCCGACGCCGAGCATCACGATCGCGGTCATGTATGGCTGCAGCCGGATGCCCAGCGCCGCGACCATGTCGGGCCGCTGGATGCCGGCGCGCACCACGCGGCCGAACGAAGTCTTGTGCAGCAGCAGCCAAACCCCGACCAGCACGGCGATCACCACAGCGAGAATGAGGAGGCGGTAACGGGAAAACAGGAAGTCGCCGAGGAACACCGAGCCGCGCAGCGCGGGCGGGATCGCCGCCGAAATAGGCGGCGCACCCCAGATGATGCGGATCGCCTGTTCAGCGACCATCGCGAGCCCGAACGTCACCAGCAGGCTCAGGATCGGATCAGCGGTGTAGAAACGGCGGAGGATGTAACGCTCGAACAGGATGCCCAGCATCGCCACCGCAATCGGCGACAGCACGACGGCGGAGCCGAAGCCGAGATATTTGGTGATCTCGACGGAGACGTACGCCCCCAGCGCGAAGAACGCGCCATGCGCCAGATTGACGACACCGCCGACGCTGAAGATCAGCGAGAGCCCGAGCGCGATCAGGAGATAATAGCCCCCGAGCACGAGGCCATTCACCACCTGTTCCAGCAAGAACGCGAATTGCATGTGTCTACCTTGAACAAAAGCGGCGCCGGCTGGTCGATGCCGGCGCCGCTCGCGCCAAACGGGGCTAGCGCGCCAGGTGGCGCGTTAGGCCTTCATCTCGCAGGGATTCTGCGTCTTGGTCGGATAGATTTTCTCCAGCGGCTCTGCCGCCACCGGCACGGCGTCACCAAGCACCAGCATGTCCCACTTGTCCTTCATCTCGCTCTTCGCCTTCACCGTGAACGGATAGGCCTCCTGCACCAGCTGGTGATCCCAGGAGCGGAAATAGCCCTTGCGCGCCTTCATGATGTCGAACTCGGTCTGCTTTTCGAAATGCGCGATCAGCGCGTCGCTCTCGGTCGATTTGATCTCGTTGATCGCCTGCGCCAGCAGCTTGAGCGTGACGTATTCGATCCAGGCGTGGTTCTCCGGAGGCTTGCCGTATTTTTGGGTAAAGGCGGCGACAAAGGCCTTGGAGGCCGGGTTGTCGAGCGTGTGATACCAGACGGTCGGCCATGTGCCGCTGAGATTGCCTTCGCCGGCGGCCCAGGCGTCGCCGGTGTTGAGGTTGAAGCCGACCAGCGGGTAGGGGAAGCCGAACTCCGCATACTGCTTCACCAGATTGGTGACCTGGTTGCCCGCGAGGTTGCAGCAGACCACGTCCGGCTTGGCCTGCCGCACCTTCAGCAGATAGGGACTGAAATCGGTGACGTCGGTCGCGATCAGTTCGTCGCCGGCCAGCGTGGCGCCGTTGGCGTCGAAGAAGGTTTTTGCGGCTTTCAGCAGATCGTGGCCGAAAATGTAGTCCGCGGTCAGCGTGAAGAATTTCTTGCCCTTCACCATGCCCTTTTGATTGAGCGCGGTGCCGACGGCATTGACCATCACCGTGTTCGGAATGTCGCAGTGGAACGAGTAGCGGTTGCAGTTCTTGCCGCGAAGCGCGTCGGAGCGCGCGCCGGTCGAGAAGAACACCTTCTTGTTGCGCTCGGCGACCTGCATGATGGTCAGCGAGGAGGCCGAGGAGATTTCGCCGAGCAGCACCACCGCGCCATCCTGCTCGATCATGCGCTGGGCCTTGGTCGAGGCGGTCGCGGGATTGACCGAGTCTTCCGATATCAGGTCGATCTGCTTGCCCATGATGCCGCCGGACTGATTGATCTCTTCCGCGGCGAGCTTGACGCCGAGCTGCGCATAGCTGCCGATCGCGCCGAGAAAGCCGGTCAGCGGCACGAGATGTCCGATCTTGATGCGGGTTGCCTGGGCGCGAACGATCGCTGGAAATCCCAGAGCGGAAGCGCCGGCAAACGCGGCGCCTGTCTTCAACAAAGTACGTCGGCTGTAGCTGAGCATGGCGGGTCTCCTCCCTGGGGGCGCGTCACGACGTCCTGCCTCCGATTCTCGCTATGCGAGGATGTGAGAGACGTTTTTTTATTATTGGAGGATAATTCCGGACACAGCCGCGCCTGTCAACGCCAAATGCGTCGCAGATTCGCTTCAAGCGATTGGGGAGAGGCGTTAGGAGGACTTCGCGGTGTCGCGGGCGCCGAACTCGGTGGACAACCGGGCGGCGGCGGTTTGCACCAGTTTGGCGCGGCTTTTCAGCACCTGGTCGGACATCCGCCAGATCGGGCCGGAAATGCCCAGCGCCCCGATCACGTCGCCGGTAAAATTGTAGACCGGCACCGCGATGCAGCGCACTTCCGCGTTGTACTCGCCGTCGTCGATCGCGATTGCGCTGCGCCGGATTTCGGCAATTTCGCGCAGCAGCACGGCAGGATCGGTGATCGACTTGCCGGTCGAAGGCTTCAGTTCGACACGTTCGAGGAACCGCTTCAATTGGTCGGGGCGCAGCGAGGCCAGGATGATCTTGCCGAGCGCAGTGCAGTGCGCCGGTCGCACCACGCCGACCCGGTCGGTGAGCTGGAACGCGCCGGAGCCGCTGGTGCGGGCAATAACCACGACGGAATCGCCCATGCGGACCGCAAAATGCCCGCTCTCGCCGGTTTCCCGCGAGAGATCTTCCAGCACCGGTGTCGCGAGATTGACCATCTCGATTTCATCAAGCGCGCTGGCGGCGAGCGCGAACAACGGCCGACCAACGCGGTAGCGCTTGGAATCCCGCTCCTGCCGCATGTAGCCCAGCGTGACGAGGGTCTTGGCAAGATGGAACGTGGTGGAATTATGCAGGCCGACAAGCTTGCTGAGTTCAGCGAGGCTGATGCCCTCGCGGTGGCGCGCGACTTCCTCGAGGATCGAAAACGCGCGCCCGAGCGACTGCACGCCGCCGCGCTGACGCTCCTCGGCGTCGTCGTCGATGTTGGGCGCGTTCGATTGCACCAGCCGGGCGACCGCCGTCTTGCGTGGCGTGGCGGGCTTCTCGCTCGTCTTCGGCTTGGTTCGCGATTTCACGGATGGGTCTCCAGGAGGGCAGGGCCGAATTCTATCAGGCTGTCCTCGTCAATGAATAGCATGATGCTCCGCTGCGGGCCTGTTCATCTATACCACAATAGCAATTGACGTACAGTATTATGAGAAATAGGGTCCGCCCTTGCCGGCCGCGCGAATTAAGACGCGGCGTCCAAGCTTGTTGAGCAGGGAGAGAGTGATCCGATGGCGCGCAATATGCTCAACGGGGCCCAGGTCATCGTCGACTATTTGATCCAGGAGAAGGTGCCGCAGGTGTTCGGCCTGTGCGGCCACGGCAATATCCAGTTCATCGACGCGCTGTACGAGCGTTCCGACGACATCAAGACCATCTCGGTCCACCATGAGAGCGTCGCCGGGTTCATGGCGGACGTTTATTACCGCGTATCGGGGCGGCCGACCGCGACCTTCACCTCCTGCGGACCGGGCTCGGCCAATCTGCCGATCTCGCTCGGCAATGCGTTCCTCGATTCGGTGCCGTTCATGGCGGTGACCGGCAATGTGCCGACCAGCCAGTTCAATCGCGGGGCGTTTCAGGAATTGTATCGGCACTATCAGGCCGACTTTCCCTCCACTGTGCGTTCCTATTGCAAGAAGGTGTTCCAGCCGACGCGGGGCGAGATGGTGCCGCTCGCGGTTCGGCAAGCCTGGAAGACGATGATGTCGGGACGTCCGGGACCTGTCGTGCTGGATGTTCCCTTTGACGTGTTCATGGAGTCGGCCGCCGAGGAGGCGCCGAACGCGCAGGCCTGGAACGCCAACATCTCCAGCCGCTGCGGCGCCGATCCCGAGGGCGTGGTGAAGGCGGTCGATATGCTGCTCGGCGCCGAGCGGCCGGTGATGATCGTGGGGCAGGGCGTGCGTTATGGTGGCGCGGCCGAGGAATTGCTGAAGCTCGCCGAGCGGCTGCAGATTCCGGTGGCGGCATCGGCCAGCGGCCTTGGCGCGATCGATTGCAACCATCCGCTGGCGCTGGGGCTGGTCGCACGTGCCGGTCACTACCAGGCCAACCACGCGACGCGTCAGGCCGACGTGCTGCTGGCGATGGGGATGCGGTTCGACGATCGCACCTCGAGTTCGTGGATTCCCGGTTACTCCTTCACCATTCCGCCGACGCGGCTGATCCATGTCGACATCGATCCTGAAGAGATCGGCCGCAACTATCCGGTCGCGCTCGGGCTGATGGCCGACGTTCGGACGTTCCTGCGGCAGGTTCATGCCGAACTCGACCGCCGCGCCGATCTGACCAAGAAGGCCGACAGCCGCAAAAAATGGCTGGCGCAGATCGATACCTATCGCAAGGAGTGGGACAAGTTCGTCGCACCCGGATTTTCCGACGACACCATGCCGATCAATCCGCAGCGCGCTGCGCTTGAGATCGACAAGGCGCTGCCCGAGAATGCGATCCTGGTCAGCGACATCGGCGTGCACCACAATTGGCTGTTGAGTTTTTGCAAGCCGAAGCGGCCGGACTCGCTGATCGGTTCGATGGGATTTGGCCCGATGGGTTTTGGTGTCGCCGGCGTGATGGGCGCGAAATTCGCGGCGCCCGACCGGCCCTGCGTCTCCGTGTGCGGCGACGGCGCCTTCTTCATGCACGCCAATGTGCTGGGAACGGCCGTCGAATACAATCTGCCCGTGGTCTGGGTGGTCTGGAACAATTACGCCTATGCCTCGATCCGCGGCTTGCAGCGCGGCTATCTCGGCGGCCGTGAGCTCGCCACCGACTTCCACGATCCCGTGACCGGCCAGCGCTACAATCCGGATTTTGCCGCGATGGCGCGCTCCTGCGGCGTCGAGGGCGTGCGGGTCGATCGCGCCGGCGATATCGGCGAGGCCATCCGCAGGGGCATCGCCGCCAACAAGCCCTATCTGATCGACGTCGATATCGCCGCCGATATCAATCCCACCGGCGCCGGCGTCTGGGAATTGCCCGGCCTTGGCCAAAGCAAGGCGGGCATCGGCACCCGCTATCAGCCCGTCTGATATTACTTAAGGAGCGCGCATGTTGCTTGCAGGCAAGAAAGTCGTCGTCGTCGGTGGTTCCTCCGGCATCGGTCTTTCGACCGCGGAAATGGCCAAGCGCGAAGGCGCCGATGTGATTGTTTCGTCGCGGAATGTGGAGCGCCTCGACAAGGTTGCGGAAACGCTGAACGCGATCGCGATCCCGGCCGATGTCACCAGCGACGAAAGCATCGCAAAGCTGTTTCGCGCCTGCGGCCCGGTCGATCATGTCGTGGTCACGGCGGCCCAGCTTCGCACCGGTCCGTTCAAGACGGTCGCGATGGAGGACGTGCGGTCCACGATGGAAAGCAAGTTCTGGGGCGCCTGGCGGGTAGCGCGATCGGCCGAGATTCGCCCCGGCGGATCGCTGACGCTGGTCTCCGGCTTCCTCAGCGTTCGCCCGCGGCCGAATTCGGCCATCGTCAGTGCGGCCAATGGCGCGCTCGAATCATTGGCAAAAGCGCTGGCGCTCGAACTGGCGCCGGTGCGCGTCAATGCCGTCTCACCCGGCGTGATCGATACGCCGATCCGCGCCGCAATGCCGGAGGAGGCGCGCCGTGATATGCTCGCCAAAACCGCCGCGGCGTTGCCGGTCGGCCGGGTCGGGATCGGCGACGATATTGCGCGGCAGATATTGTCGTTCATGGCGAACGGCTTTGCGACGGGATCGATCGTCTACATCGACGGCGGCGCGCTGGTGATCTGATCGTCGCGGCAGCTTAAGGAGCACGACATGGCTTCAGAGGATCACGGCGCTTTCATCCGCAACATCGCCGAAGTGCCCTGGCGCGAATTCCCCAATCATTTTGGCGGCGCGCTGTCGAAACCGCTGGTCATGCCGGAGACGGCGGGCTCGCGTCACATCGACTACCGGATTTCGATGTACCAGCCGATGGCCCATGTCATCAGGCACAAGCACAAGATCCAGGAACAGATCTATCACGTGCTCGAGGGCGAGGGGCTGATGGAAATCGCCGGCAAGAACCACGTCGTGCGCAAGCACGATTTTATTTTCCTGCCGCCGGGCGTGGAACACGCCATCTCGAATTCCGGCCTGGTCGATCTGGTGTTCCTCGTCATCACATCACCGGTGACGGATGACGAGAAGCCGCTGTGACACGACGGCGACATTACGCCGCAAGGTCGAGCAGCAGGCACGATGAGCCTCTAATCAATACCTTGCGTCCGTTTGTCGTGAGGACCGGCACATCGCCGTTGATCGTGACGAGTCCAAGCGCAATCAGGCCTTGAACTGTGAATCGATTCATCCGCTGTGGCCGGGATGTGGCGTTGCGCAGATTCTTCAACACATCCCACTGGTCGGGCGTCAGATCGTAGTCGACTTCGTCGTTCATGGCGTCCAAAGACTCCTCGTATTCTCAAGGCGCGTGATAGCCGCCGCTCATGAAATTCATGCGACCACAACGAGTCAGGATTTGGACGTGCGATGATGCGCCGTCACATCATCGTGTCATTGGAATATATCAACTGTCGCGAATCGTGACATGCTGCATTGCGTCAAGGCGCCACAATCCTTAACCGCGCCGCACGCTGGCGCCGCCATCCACCGGCAACGTCACGCCGGTGATGAAACTTGCTTCGTCGGAGGCAAGAAACAGCGCGGCGTTGGCGACGTCCCAGCCGGTGCCCATCTTCTGACGCAGCGGAACCTTGCTGTCGCGCTCAGCTTCGACTTCGGCGCGGGTCTTCTTGAATTCGCGCGCGCGGGTATCCACCGCCATCGGCGTGTTCATCAGGCCGGGCAGGATCACGTTGGCGCGAATGCCATATTGCGCGTTCTGGTAGGCGAGCTGTTCGGTAAAGGCGATCATCGCCGACTTGGTCGCCTTGTAGGCGACGTATGGATAGGTGGTGATCGCCGCCATCGAGGAGATGTTGATGATGCTGCCGCTCTGTTGCTGTCGCATGATCGGGATCACATGCTTGGCGGCGAGGATGCAGCTCTTCAGATTGATCGCGACGCAACGGTCGAACGCTTCCTCGGTGATATCAAGCAGTTCGGCGTCGCCCCCGGACAGGCTGACGCCGACATTGTTGTGCAGGATATCGATGCGGCCCCAGCGGCCATGCGCATCCGCCACCATCGCCTTGATATCGGCATTCTTGGTGACGTCGGCCTTGAAGGCGATCGCCGTACCCTGTTTGGCCGCGATCAAGTCGACGGTCTCCTGCGCCGATTCGAAATGGTGATCGACGCACAGCACCCTGGCGCCCTCGCGCGCGAAGGTGAGCGCGGTGGCGCGGCCGTTGCCGATGCCCTCGCCGGGGCTCTGCCCGGCGCCGACGACGATGGCGACACGATCTTTCAGGCGCATTTCATTCCACTCCCGGGATCGGGTACTGTTGCAGTACGTCTTTGTAGTAGGGCTCGTTGTCCATCTTCATCGTCGCCAGCACGCGCACCACGGCGCAGTAGAACGCGATGGTGACAACGAGATCGGTCATGTGCTCGTCGGAGAGTTCCTGCTTGATCTCGGCGAAGGTCGCATCCGACATCGCAAGCTCGCGCACCATCTCGCGGGCGCCGCGCAGGATCGCTTTCGCCAGCGGTTCGAGGTTCGAGGGTTTTCCCTCGGTCTCGGCCATCATCGCGTTGATGTCGTCGTCGGTGACGCCGAACTCCTTGCCGATCTTCACATGATGGGTGAATTCATATTCCGATTTCTCCATCCAGCCGACCTGCAGGATCGCAAGCTCGCGCAGGCGCGGATCGAGCTTGCTCTGGAAGCGGATGTAGCCGCCGATGCCGTTGAAGGCGCGGGCCATGTCGGGCGAATTGACCAAGAGCTTGTGCAAATTGGTGTTGCGCTTGAGCATGTCGCGATATTCGGGGGCGACCTGGTCGGCTTCGAGATAGGGCAGGCGGGCCATTTTATTGTTTTCCTTATCTGGCAAGATCGTCCGGCACCGCCACCTCAGCCATAGAGCGCTTTATGCTCGCTCGCGTAATTGGCGTATGAATCCTTCATGCTCGCATGATTGAGCAGCATGGTGGCGACCGGCTTGTCGTCGGCGCCGAATACGGTGGTGCGCACCCACACGCTCTCGGTGCGGCGGCTGCCGCTCAAGGCGACGACCTCGCGCTCGGTCGTGTAATTCTCGCCGGCGAAAAGCGGCCCGCGCAGCAGACGGATTTCCTGGTCCGCGAACAGTCCAACGGCGGGACCGCGGATCGGCAGCCGGTCCTCGCGCGCGCGGTATTGAAACAGCACGCTCAGCATCTCCATGGGGATGATGGCCCGGCCCCAGGGATTCAATTCCTGCGAATAATACGCCGAAGGTTCGGTGATGACCTTCAGCTTCTCGGCCAGTGAAAACGGATAGAGATCGCCCATGTTCTGGTCGAAATCCATTTTCACGGTTTGCCGGCCGGTCTTCATGCCGACCTTGAGGTCGGCGAGAATTACGGGCTCAGTGAGCGGGTTCAATTCGCCGAGCCGTCGGTGAAGTGCGGTTTCCGTCCCATCGCCGCCGACGGACGCAGTGCCGCGCAAAATCTCGGTGCCGTCGCGTTTGGTCATGCCGATGGCGCAAACGGTCTGGCCCGGTTTCGGCTTTTCGATGTTGGCCTGGACCTCCTCGCCTTCGAAAGCGGGATTGCGATAATGCGCCGAAAGGCAGCCGGTCTCGAACCAGGCCTGGCCCCAGATCCGTTCGCACAGCGGCGCGAACTGGCTGAAATGGGTCGGGCCTTCGATGGTGCCGCCCTTGAAGCCGAGCTTTTGCGCCGTCGCGTCGTCATGGATCGAGGCGTGGGAATCGTAGACCTGCGCCTGCAGCATCTGCTTTGGGCCCCGCCACGGCCCGACGAGCACATCGCCGCTCTCCAGTATCTCGGTCGTGAATGCCGCTTCTGTCATCTCTGAGGTTTCCTTGACTCTTTCGTTTGCCGTCCAGCGTTTCAAAGAAGACAGGTTTCGGCAAGGGTGCGACCGCAATCCACATCGCAGCCGAGATATGTCCTGCCGCCATGCATTCAGGCTGGGCACGCATAGCAAAACCGGTGCATTCTGGCTCTAATTAGACCGGTTCAAAACAGCCGGCACAGAAAAGCGCGACGGGGAGCGAAAAATGGCGTTGATGGAAGTTGGGCTGGACGACAAGTACCGGCTGGATGCGAAACGCATCTTTCTTTCCGGTACGCAGGCACTGGTCCGGTTGCCCATGTTGCAGCGCGAACGCGACCGCGCGCAGGGACTCAACACCGCGGGCTTCATCTCGGGTTATCGCGGTTCACCGCTCGGCATGTACGATCACGCGCTGTGGCGTGCGAAATCCTTCCTTAGGGAACACAACATCGAGTTCGCGCCCGGCCTCAACGAGGATCTGGCGGCGACGGCGGTGTGGGGCAGCCAGCAGGTCGGAATGTTTCCGGGTGCCAAGGTCGATGGCGTGTTTGGCATCTGGTATGGCAAGGGTCCCGGCGTCGATCGCTCGATGGACGCGCTCAAGCATGCCAACTCGGCCGGCACTTCGCCCAATGGCGGCGTGATTGCGCTGGCCGGCGACGATCATGGTTGCCAGTCCTCGACGCTAGCCCATCAGAGCGAACAGGTATTTGCGGCGGCATTGATGCCGGTCGTCAACCCTGCGACGCTGCAGGATTATCTCGACCTTGGGATTCTTGGGTTTGCGCTTTCGCGTTACTCGAGCTGCTGGGTCGGGTTCAAGGCGATTTCCGAGACGGTCGAAAGCTCGGCCTCGATCGTCAGCGATCCCGATCGCATCAAGATCATCATCCCTACCGATTTCGACATGCCGCCGGGCGGGCTTGGCATCCGCTGGCCGGACGCGCCGCTGGAGCAGGAGCGCAGGCTTCACGGCCCGAAGATGCAGGCGGTCGCCGCCTTCACCCGCGTCAATCGCTTCGATCGCATCGTGCTGGATTCCAAGCCGGCGCGGCTCGGCATCATGGCGACCGGCAAGGCCTATCTCGACCTGCGCCAGGCGTTGGCCGATCTTGGTATTACCGACGCCGAAGCGCAGGCGCTGGGACTGCGCATCTACAAGGTCGCGCTGACCTGGCCGCTGGAGGAGCACGGCGCACGCGCGTTCGCCGAAGGCCTGCAGGACGTGCTTGTGGTCGAGGAGAAGCGCGGCTTCATCGAGGATCAGCTGCTACGCATCCTCTACAATGTCGATGCTATGAGGCGCCCCTCGGTGGTCGGCAAGCGCGACGAGACCGGCGCGATGCTGCTGCCAAGCGAAGGCGAACTCACGCCCACCGTGGTCGCCGCGGCCGTGGTGGCGCGGCTCCGCCGGCTCGGCCATCGCAGCCCGGCGTTGGAACAGCGCCTCGCCAAGCTCGAAGCGTTCGACCGGCCCGCGGAGGGCATTGGTGCTGCAAAGCTGCAGCGGACGCCGTATTTCTGCTCGGGCTGCCCGCACAATACCTCCACCAAAGTGCCTGAGGGCAGCCGCGCGATGGCCGGCATTGGCTGTCACGGCATGGCGCTCTCGGTGCCGAACCGCCGCACCGCGACGATCTCGCATATGGGCGCCGAAGGCGTCACCTGGATCGGGCAGGCGCCGTTCACCAGCGAACAGCACGTGTTCCAGAATCTCGGCGACGGTACTTACACCCATTCGGGGCTACTGGCGCTGCGCGCGGCTTCCGCCGCCGGCGTCAACATCACCTACAAGATCCTCTATAATGATGCGGTGGCGATGACCGGCGGCCAGCCGGCCGAGGGCGGCCTGACCGTGTCGCAGATCGCGCATCAGGTTTCCGCCGAAGGCGCCAAGCGGCTTGCGATCGTCTCGGACGAGCCCGAGAAATATCCCAGCAATTATTTTCCCGCGGGCGCCACCGTTCACCACCGCCGTGAGCTCGACGCCGTGCAGAAGGAGCTGCGCGACGTCAAGGGCCTTTCGGTTCTGATTTACGACCAGACCTGCGCCGCCGAAAAGCGCCGCCGCCGCAAGCGCGGGCTTTATCCGGATCCGCCGAAGCGTGTCTTCATCAATGAGCGCGTCTGCGAAGGCTGCGGCGACTGCTCGGTCGCCTCCAATTGCGTCTCGGTACAGCCGCTGGAAACCGAACTCGGCCGCAAGCGCCGGATCGACCAGTCGAACTGCAACAAGGACTTTTCCTGCATCGAGGGCTTTTGTCCGAGTTTCGTCACCGTGCATGGCGGCAAGCTGCGGAAGGCCGATCGCACCGCGGCCGATCCGTCGGCATTGTTCGCCGACCTGCCGCTACCGAAACTGCCGGCGCTGGACGGCGCGTTCAACATTCTCGTCACCGGCATCGGCGGCACCGGCGTCATCACCATCGGTGCATTGCTCGGCATGGCCGCGCATGTCGACGGCAGGGCCTGCTCGACGCTCGACTTCACGGGATTGTCGCAGAAGAACGGCGCGGTCATGAGCCACGTCCGCATCGCGCCGTCTGCTGACGATCTCGCCAATGTCCGGATCGGGCCCGGCACCGCCAACCTCATTCTCGGCTGCGACATCGTCGTCGCCACCAGCATTCCGGCGCTGAGCCGGGCCGAGCGCGGCCTGACGCGCGCGATCGTCAACGCCGATCTGTTGCCGACCGCAAGTTTTGTCATTGATCCCGATATCGATTTCCAGGCCGGCGCGATGCGGGACTCGCTCAACGAGGCCGTCAGCGCCAGCGATCTCGATATTCTGGACGCGACCGGTCTCGCCTCGTCCCTGATGGGCGACAGCATCGCGACCAACTCCTTCATGCTCGGTTTTGCATTCCAGCGCGGCGCGATTCCGCTGTCGCTGGAAGCGATCATGAAGGCGATCGACCTCAACGGCGCGGCGATCGAGATGAACAAGCTCGCGTTCTCCTGGGGCCGGCTTGCCGCGCACGACCTGCAACGTGTGGTCAGCGCCGCGCGCTTCAAGGCGCAGGGCACAGCCCCGGTCAAACGGACGCTGGACGAGACCATCGCTCACCGTGCTGGCTTCCTGACCGACTACCAGAACGAGGCCTATTCGAAGCGCTACCTTGCCGAGGTCGCGCGCGTTCGTGCCGCCGAAGCCAAGGCGTCGCCTGCAGCGCAGGACCTCACCGAAGCCTTTGCAAAGGGCCTGTTCAAGCTGATGGCCTACAAGGACGAGTATGAGGTGGCCCGGCTTTATTCCGACGGCGAATTTGCCAGAGCGCTGAAGGAGCAGTTCGACGGCGACGCGAGCGTCAAAGTCAGCCTGGCGCCGCCCTTGCTGGCGCGCCGCGACAAGGTCACCGGGCATTTGCGCAAGCGTGAATTCGGTGGCTGGATCCTCAAGGCGTTCGATGTCTTGACGCGCTTCAAATTCCTGCGCGGCACCGCGTTCGATCCGTTCGGCTATACCTCCGAGCGCCGGATGGAGCGGGCACTGCCGGGCGAATATTCTGACATGATCCTCCGCCACCTCGACACGGCCAAACCGCAGGACTGGCCGCGGCTGGTGGCGCTGGCGAAAATGGCTGACCTCGTGCGCGGCTACGGCCACATCAAGGAGGCCAATGTCGCGCGCTACCGCCAGGAATGCGCGCGGCTGGAGGGCACGATCGGTCAGCCGGTTGCGCAAGCCGCGGAATAGGTTCCGGGCGACCGGCCGCGGATTTTTCGCGGCCGGCGTAGTTAGCGGGTAACCTTGCCGAAAATTTCGGCTGGAAAAGGCCCTGCCGGCTTCCTACATGATGGTCTCAGTTACCTTTATTTTTATTCATTTCAGGAGGCCCATAATGGTCCTGAAAAGCGCTTTAGCTGCAGCGGTTTGCACGGGGTTTTTGGCATTGGCCGGCGCCGCGACGGCGGCCGAGTATCGTCCGGGTGAGTTGCTCAGCCTTGATCTTCCCAGCGCCGTATTGTCGCCCAAGCGGATCGGGCCGGAGGCGCGGTTCGGACCGGTTCGGATCGAGGCAAGGTCGGAGGACACGGAGGCGGATCTGGATTCGACCATCTGGCCCAAGCTGCCGCCACGCAAGGCGCATGTCGCCAAATCTCAGGCCGAGAAGACCAGCACTGAGGCGCCGCGTGCCGCAGCGCGTGCGAAGCTGGCGAAGCCGCGCCACAATCTGCTCGATGCGCAGGCGCGCGATACCCGGATTCAAACCTGGCCGTGCAGGTCCGGCGGCATCTGCAACTGGCAGCGATAGCGGCGGTCGATCAGGGCTTTCCGATCAGAAAGAATACAGCCACGATCAGCACGGAGAGCGTCGTGATCACGCCGAGCACGGCTGCGGCGATCGCCGGCAATTGATGCGAATCCAGCCATCGTTGCAACGCGTTGCCCATCGCTCTCCCTGACCTGATCTTGATTTGCCCAGCGCCTTGCGGGCAGTCTATTTATAGCGATCTATCCCACGCAATCCAATGCCGTCCATGCGGCTTTCGTCTTCCCCGCGACACTTTACGCCTTTGGGAGCATTCAATGGAAAATCTGCAAACGCAGGGCATTGCCCTGCCGAGGCTTGGGCTTGGCACCTTTCGCCTGCAGGGCGATGCCTGCCGCGCCGCGGTTGAAAGCGCGATTGCGCTGGGCTACCGGCATCTCGACACCGCGGAAATGTACGGCAATGAGGAGGCGATTGGCGCAGCCATCGCGGCCTCGCGCATCGCCCGCAAGGACCTGCATGTCACCACCAAGGTCTGGAACGAAAACCTGGCGCCGGCCGCGATCCGCCGGGCTTTCGATGCTTCCCTGAAGAAACTGCGGCTCGATCAGGTCGATCTCTATCTGGTGCACTGGCCGTCACGAGATATGAACCTGCCGGCGATCTTCGAAACGCTGATGAAGCTGAAGCAGGAAGGCCGCACCCGCGCCATCGGGGTCGCCAATTTCAACATCGCGCTCTTGAAAACCGTGGTCGAGGAGATCGAGGCTCCGATTGCCTGCAACCAGGTCGAATACCACGCGATGCTGGATCAGACAAAGCTGCGCCAATATCTCACCGCCAAATCGATTCCGCTGGTTGCTTATTGCCCGCTGGCGCAGGGCCGCGTGGCGTCGGACGAAGTTTTGACCGCAATCGGGCGCAAGCATGATGCCAGCGCCGCACAGGTGGCGCTGAAATGGTTGCTCGACCAGGACGGCGTCGCCGCGATCCCGAAGGCCTCGCGCGCCGAAAGCCAAAAGGCCAATCTCGACGCGCTGAAGCTGCGGCTTGATGACGACGATCGAAAAGCAATCGCGGCCTTGCCGAAGGACAAACGTTGTGTAAATCCCGCCTTCGGGCCGGCGTGGGATTGAAGGCGATTCCTCCTTTTCCGTCCGCCGGAATTCAAGGTTTTTCGCTACACACGGGCTGAGGTCCAGTCCATACTGGGTGGCGTCAAAGGGAGGTCTAGAAAATGCGTGAAGCTGTTATCGTTTCCTATGCACGTACGGGGCTGGCGAAGTCCGGCCGCGGCGGGTTCAATATCACCCCTCCGATGTCGATGGCGGCCCACGCCATCAAGCACGCGGTCGAGCGCGCCGGCGTCGAGAAGGACTACGTCGAGGACTGCTATCTCGGCAATTGCGCGCACGGCGCGCCCAATATCGGCCGCCAGGCGGCGCTGCTCGCCGGCATGCCAAAGTCGACGGCCGGCGTTTCGGTCAACCGCTTCTGTTCCTCGGGGCTGCAGACCATCGCGATGGCCGCCAACTCGATCCGCTCGGACGGCGCCGACTGCATCGTGGCCGGCGGCGTTGAAAGCATCTCGATTCCCGGCGGCGGTTCGCCCAAGGAATCGATCGATCCGGATCTGCTCAAGACCGCGCCCGACATCTTCATGGCGATGATCGATACCGCCGACATCGTCGCCGAGCGCTACAAGCTCAGCCGCGAATACCAGGACGAATATTCGCTGGAATCGCAGCGTCGCATGGCCGCCGCCCAGCAGGCCAACAAGTTCAAGGACGAAATCGTCCCGATGAAGACCAGGATGAAGGTGGTCGACAAGGCGACGAAAGCGGAAAGCATCGTCGACTACACGGTCGATCGCGACGAGTGCAACCGTCCCGAGACCACCATGGAAGGCCTTGCCAAGCTCGAGCCGGTCAAGGGTGCCGGCAAATACGTTACCGCCGGCAATGCCAGCCAGCTTTCGGATGGCGCGGCGGCTGTCGTGCTGATGGAAGCCAAGGATGCCGAAAAGCGCGGCCTGCAGCCGCTCGGCCGTTTCGTTGCCTGGGCGGCGGCGGGCTGCGAGCCGGACGAGATGGGCATCGGCCCGATCTTCGCCGTGCCGAAGCTGTTGAAGCGTCATGGCCTCAAGATCGACGACATCGACATCTGGGAACTGAACGAAGCCTTCGCCAGCCAGTGCCTGTATTCCCGCGACAAGCTCGGCATCGACCCCGAGAAGTACAATGTCAACGGCGGCTCGATTGCGATCGGTCATCCCTTCGGCATGACTGGCGCGCGGCTCACCGGCCACATCCTGCAGGAAGGCCGTCGCCGCAAGGCGAAGTGGGGCGTCGTCACCATGTGCATCGGTGGTGGCCAGGGCGGCGCAGGCCTGTTCGAAATCTACAGCTGATCGGCCGTTACAAGCGGCTTTGCTGAAGAAGCTGAACGATCATACGAACAAAGAAAATGGCTCCGCGAGGAGCCATTTTCCGTTGAGACGCAAGTTTCGTTGGGCGCAAGCCTCAGTAACGATGCCTCTTGATGATCACGGTCTTGTTGTGGTGACCATGACCACGATGTCCGCGATGGTAGCCGCGGTCACGATGCCCGCGGTATTCGGCGCGTGCACCGTGAGAGTGGTGATGGCCTTGGTGATAACCGCCGCCACGCTTGATCACAACGGTCTGTGCGCTTGCAATCGACGGCACCCCGATGATGATCGCGCCAAGCGCGGCCAAAATTAATCCAAACTTCTTCATTACTTGTCCTCTCCATTGAGCGGATAGAACAGCGCATCGGCGTGAACGTTCCGACGGAACTTGAAGAGAATTATGAATGTCTGTTCAGCCGCGATTGACTCGAACAGCGGCGCGCATTGGTTCCGCGCCCCAGTGAATTTCTTTAGTCCAATGACTCGCACTTCGCGACATTACGTTCCGCCGCTGCTCTGGACGTCGTCGCTGCCAGCCGCGATCCCACGGGCCGGCGGGCCGCACGGTCATTGATACCCGTCTGGGTTGATCGTGGGCATGCGCCGGCTTGCGGAAAGCCCGGTCCCGGCGCATCATCACGCCATAAAAATCATCTGGGGGAGCGATGCCATGAGCGGGTTTTCACGCCGTGATTTTCTAAGCCTGTCAGGATCGGCCGCGGTCGCTGCGATGTCCGCACCGGCCAATGCCGCGATGGGCCCGAACGACAAGTTCGACCTCGTGATCAAGGGCGGCGATGTGCTCGATCCCAGCCAGTCGTTGCGGGGAAAACGTGATATCGGCATTCGCTGGGGCATGATCGAGGCAGTTGAGGCCGATATTCCGGCCGCACGCGCCTCGAAGACCATCGACGCTGCCGGCAAACTGGTGACGCCGGGATTGATCGACCTGCACTCCCATGTCTATCCCTATGGCTCGGCGATCGGCATTCCCGCCGACGAATTGGTGCAGGCCCAGGCAACGACGACAGTCGTGTCGGCGGGGGACGCCGGCGTCAACAATATCGCCGCGCTGCGCCGCTACATCGTGGCGCAATCCCGCGCACGGATTTACGCCTTCGTCCATATTGCCAATCATGGACTGTCGGGTTTTCCGGTCGCCGAACTATACAATATCGATCACGCGCAGCTCGACGCCTGCGCCATGGCGCTGGCCGAGAATCCGGATTTCCTGCTCGGCGTCAAAGTCCGGATGTCGGAGAACGTCATCGCCAGGCACGGCCTCGAACCACTGAAGCGAGCGATAAAGGCCTGCGAGATGTGCGGCTGGCCGGCCAAGATGATGGTGCATATCGGCGGCGTCGAGACCAGGGAGTTGATGTCGCAGATTCTCGATCTGCTGCGGCCGGGCGACGTGCTGACCCATGCCTATTCCGGCGCACCGAACATCGGCGGCGTGTTCACCAACATCGTGCAGGATGGCAAGCTGCTGCCGGCTGCGCTTGCCGCCAAGCAGCGCGGCGTGATGTTCGACGTCGGGCATGGCGGCGGCAGTTTCGATTTCACGGTGGCTGAGCCTGCGATCGCGGGCGGCTGCCCGCCCGACACGATCTCGTCCGACATCCATGTCTTCTCCGGCAACTCGCCCGGCATGCCGTATCTGCCGAATGTGATGAGCAAGTTCATCCCGCTCGGATTTACCGTGGAGCAGGTGGTGGCGATGGCAACTTCGGCGCCGGCCAAGATCATCAACCGCGCACCGAAGATCGGCACGCTGCAGATCGGCGCGCCCGGCGACGTCGCGATCATGGAGCTGGTGGAGGCGCAGGTCTCGTTCGTCGACACCCGCAACAACAAGCGCGAGGGCAAGCTGCTGCTGAAACCGGTTCAGACCGTGATCAACGGCGTGCCGTTCGGGAGGCCGTATCAGGCGCCGTTCGCGGTGAGGTGAGGGGTGCTGTCCAGGATCGGGAGATTGGATTGCTTCGTCGCGTACGCTCCTCGCAATGACGTGGAGAAATTTAACCTCGTCATTGCGAGCGAAGCGAAGCAATCCATCTTTCGAGCGGTCGAAATCTCATATCGGGAGTTGCGTTGCGCTCGCGCACCTCAACTGCGCGCCCGCTTCTCCACATTGGCGCTGCGCTCGGGCACGCCGAACTCCTTGCGGCAGACGTCCGCCAGCACGGCGACGCCTTCGCGGATCTGCTCATGGGAGGGACTGGCAAAGCACAGGCGCAAGCGGCTGCCGGCATAGGACTTGTCGGTCGACCATTCCGGCCCCGGGTTGATGGCGACGCCGGCGGCCAATGCAGCCTGATACAGTTTCAGCGTATCGACATTGTCGGGGAGTTTGACCCACAGGAAGATGCCACCCTTGGGATCCTCGAACTCGGCTGAGGTGCCGAACTGCTCGTTGAGCGCCTCCATCAGCGTGTCGAGCTTGGCGCGCAGGCCGCGTGTCAGCTTCGGCACGTGGGTTTCGAAATGCGGCGTGCAATATTCCGCCAGCACCATCTGCTCCAGCGCGCCGGAGCCGGCATCGGTCTTCAGCGCCAGCATCCGCGACATCATCTCCCAGGGCGCGACGATGAATCCGACCCGCAGCGCCGGCGCGATCGATTTGGAGAACGAGCCGATATGGATGACGCCGCCTTGCTTGCTCATCGCATAGATCGCGGGCGGGCGCTGGCCGTTCCAGATCAGGTCGGCGTAGCAATCGTCCTCGAAGATCGGCACGCCGTATTCCTGCGACAGTTTTATCATTTCGGCGCGCCGCGCCTCCGGCAGGATCGAGCCGGTCGGGTTCTGCACGGTCGGGATGGTGTAGATGTATTTCGGCATGATGCCGCGGCGCTTGTGGTCGGCCAGAACAGCCGCCAGCGCATCCATCCGCATGCCCTCGTCGTCGAGGGGAATGCCGACCGTCTTGACGCCGAGCCGGGTCAGCCGGCTCAGCGAGCCCTGATAGGTCTCCTGTTCGATCAGCACGGTATCGCCGCGCGCCAGCAGCGTCGCGTTGACGAGGTCGAGCGCCTGCAGCGAACCGGAGACGATCATGACATCGTCGGCGGTGCAGCCGATGCCGGCATCGCGCTTGAGTTTCCTGGTGAGGAATTCGCGCAGGGGGCGGTAGCCCTGCGGGCCGCTGGCGAGGCCGTAGGTTGCAAGCGTCTTGCCCTCGCGCTGGAGCACGGCGGTGAGCGCCTCGATCAGGCCATCGACCGGCACCTGGTCGGGATCATTGTTGCCGCCGACGAAACTGTATTTGGCCAGACCCGTCCACCGCGCCGCCGGCGCCGGCAGTCCGGCCGGCAGCAATGGTGCGAAATCAAAGATCGATGCGGTAGACATTGGACATTCACTCCCGTTTTGCTTTTTGTTGAGAGGACTGCTGGCGCGGCCCTCCGGCATTTGGTCTAATTCTTGTCGATGATCTTAGTCGGTCGCCGCCGAGGGATGAAAGCGGAATGTCTGCTATCGATGCTGCCCGATACGGTGGGGTGCCGGCCGGGACCACGGTCAAGGAACCTTCCAATTCTGCTCGATACTGCCGGCTGCCTGCGCCTGCGCGTCCGGTTTGTAAAGGATCGACAGGCAGGCAAGAATCGCTAGAAAGAGACCTGTAAGGCGGATGTGACACATTGCTCGTTTGACCGTTGCGCCCCTGCCTCTAGGTTGCAATGAGGAAAAGTCAGGAAATATGCACGAGCTTATCGGCGATATCACTTTATGCATCCTGTTTGCCTGGGTGCTTGGTTTGCTGGCGCATTTTACCCGGCAACCGCTGATCCTCGCCTACCTTATCGCCGGGTTTGTCATCGGTCCATTCGGCATGAAATGGGTCCATTCCAAGGACTCGATTCACGTCATCTCCGAACTCGGCCTGATCTTCATGCTGTTCATGATCGGGCTGGAAATCGACCTGAAAAAGATCGTGCGCGCCGGCAAGGTCATCCTGTTCGCCGCGGGCGGGCAATTGGTCGGCGGCTGCCTGCTCGGGATCCTGTTTTTTTGGGGGATCGGACTGTCGATGGGGGCGGGCCGTTTCGACGCGCTGTATCTCTGCGTCGCCTGCGCGCTCTCCTCAACCGTTATCATCGTCAAGGTGCTGTACGAGAAGCGTGAGCTCGATACGCTGCCCGGTCGCATCACGCTCGGCGTATTGGTGCTGCAGGACATCTTCGCGATCCTGTTCCTCGCCGTGCAGCCGAGCCTCGACAATCTTCAGGTGAGCGTGATCCTGATCTCGATCGGCCGGGTCGGCGTGCTGGTGGCGACCGCTTTGGTACTGAGCCGCTACGTGCTGCCGCGGCTGTTTCACCAGATCGCGCGCCGCCCTGAGTTGATCCTGCTCGGCGCGCTGGCCTGGTGCTTCCTGATCGGCGAGATCGCCGAGAAGCTGCATCTGTCGCGCGAGATGGGTTCGCTCGTCGCCGGTGTCTCGCTCTCGACATTCCCCTATGCGCTCGACGTCACCGCCAAGGTGACGACGCTGCGCGATTTCTTCATCACGCTGTTCTTCGTGGCCTTGGGCATGACCATTCCCATTCCCGGCCCGTCGGTGATCGGGCTGGCGCTGTTGATTGCGGCCTTCACCGTGGTGAGCCGCGTGGTGACGACATTTGTGCCGCTCTATCTGATGAAGCAGGGTCTGCGCGCCAGCCTGTTGCCGGCGATCAATCTGGCGCAGATTTCGGAGTTTTCGCTGGTCGTGATCCAGACCGGTGTCGTCGCGAACCATATCGGGACCGAGACGTCGAGCGCGGCGTCGTTCGCCTTCGTCATTTTGGCCGTGATCAGCACCTTCGTGATGGGCAAGAGCGATGAGATCACGCGGGCTCTGATCGGTCCAATGAAGAAGATCGGGCTGCGCGATCTCGATCACGGCCAGGGCGAGGCCGGACATGAGGGCGGCCATGAGGCACGCCGTATCGTCATTCTCGGCTTCTTCCGCGCCGCGAGCGCGCTGCTCGCTGAAATCGAGCGGCAGAATCCGCTCGTGCTCGAACAGATCACCGTGATCGATTTCAATCCCAATGTGTTCCGGACGCTGGCCGATCGCGGTCTGCACGTGATCTATGGCGATATCAGCAATGTCGATACGCTGCTCCATGCCGGTATCGGCAAGTCGGAACTGATCATCCTGAGCGTGCCGGACTCGCTCCTGAAGGGCGCCAACAACGAGAAACTGGTCCGGCACGTGCGCACCCTCAACCCGACCGCAAAAATCGTCGCGACCGCGGATCTTTTGTCCGACGTCAACGACCTTTACGCAGCCGGCGCCGATTACGTCACCGTGACCCGGCTCAGCGATGCTCACGAACTCTATACCGTGATCGAGGCCGCCGCCGCCGACCTGCTGGGAGACAAGCGCGCCGAAATGGATGCACTGCTCGCCGAGCGCAAGGAAGTGCTGCCGTAAGGCTGTCTGTCGCTCTATCTCCGTAAGCGGAGAGATGACGGACAGGCGCCGCGGGGATCAGAGTCTCCCAAGTCTCCATTTGAACCGAACTTAATACAACCGACACTGACTATTGCACGGCGAGCAGCCATTCTTTTGGCGGCTGCGAACACTCGTCTCAACCGAAGGAAAGCGTCGAAATGATCCGGTCCGATCGTGAAGCGCCGGCCCGGAAGGCTCGGCCTTTCGCGCGGACGGGCGGGAGCGATGCAGCCAAGGCGCTCGCCATCGGATTGCTGCTCGCCCCGCTCGGCGGCCTGGCGGGAGCGCTGATGCTGGTCGTGCCGATGTATCTGATCGACGGAATCGATTTTCCGTTTCCCGACTTTCTGAGGTTCCTCGCTCTCGCCGGTATTTCGTTCGGCGCGCTACTCGCGGCGCCGACCACACTGATCGCCCTGCCGGTCGCGGCCTATTCGTCCGCGGGATGGCAAGGCAGGCGCGTACCGGGACTGACTGCCGTCGGCTTCACCGCGGGAGCGCTGAGCATGATGCTCCTGGTGCTGCTGACATTGAAGCCGCATGAGACCGTTTACGCGGCCCGCGCGCTTGGCGCCATGGGCGTCGGCGGAGCGGCGGGCGCCCTGTGCGGGGCCGTCCTGGGTTTGGCGATGCGCCAGCCGGATTGAAGCGCGGAAATGCCCATCAGCAGGCGGATATCGTTCTCGTCATCAAACAGGACGCGCGGTTCGGGCCCGTCGCTGGCCGCGTCGTCCACGCTGTTCGGTTGCCTGATGGCGGGAACGGCTGCGATCCTGTTTCAGCTGACGCTCGGCACGCTTGTCGTTGCGTACACGCCGGTTGTGCCTTGGATCATGGGGGTGTTCCTGCTCGGTTTGCCGCTGGCTATAGGCGTCACGCGATCCCGGCCCGGCCTGTGCATGCCTGCAGTCGCGATCATGACATTGACGGGCGTGTCGCCGGCCTTTGTCGTGGATGCGCCGTTGTGGGGCCGCACCGTCAATCTGCGTCTGGTCGACGATATTCCTGAAGGTGTCGGCGTCGCCGGCTACGCCGCGCCGCGCTGGCGCATTGCTACCGAGTTCGCAGGGGAGGCCCGCATGAGCGGCGGCCGCGGCAGCAAGGGTTACGGCACCCGCCGTCTTGCGCCGCTGGTAGGCGAGGGCTGGAGACCCGAGCTTCCCGTTGAAGTCTGGGTCGCGGGCGAAGTCAGGGATTCCGGACGCGTTCTCGCCTCGCATCCGCAATTCTGGAACGAATCCGGCGGTGAATATGTCCGGTTCGTGGGCGTTGCCGTATCCGGCGCGCAGATCATCGCGCGCGACGCGGCCAAGAAACTCGGCCTCAAGACACTGGATGAGCCGCTCATCGTGACGCGCGCTCCCTCGGTTGCAGGCGCCCTCGCAGAGCAATACCGGGCCATTGCGCGCACCGCAGCTGTGCCCTTGCTGGGGTGGGCCTTCTGCATCCTCCTTGCTGCAGGCTTCTCCAAATGGCGCGAGCAGCGACGGCGGTGAATTGGTAGGGCTACAGGCTGCTCTCAGCGGCTGGTACGCCATCGGCGGGAGCGGGGTGCGCCAGGCCCGCGACCCCTGCCATCAGGGCGAACCCCGCCCGTGCCACCCGGTGGAAATTCAACCGAAAACGCATATGTCCCTTCCCCGAATGGTGCTTCTTGTTTTTATGGGTGCGACCATGGCGATTGAAGCCGGGCCCGGTCAATGGTTTCCTGCATGCCGATTTCGTACAGCGAAACGTCGCAGGCGACGTCCTGCCCTGCGTATTGATGCTGGCGCGGGCCCATGAGTCCGGCTAATGCACTCCCTGTCCAAAGCGAGAATTTGAGAAAATGGCCGATACGATCCAGGAAGTTCTGCAAGCCTTTGCCAACGGCGAACTCGTCGTCGTCACCGATGATGACGACCGGGAGGGTGAGGGCGATTTGATCGTCGCGGCCTCGCTCTGCACCGCCGAGAAAATGGCGTTCATCATCCGCCACACCTCCGGCATCGTCTGCGCGCCGATCACGCAGGAAGAGGCGCGCCGGTTCCGGCTCGACCCGATGGTCGCGCATAATGATTCCAACCACACCACCGCCTTCACGGTCTCGATCGACTACAAGCCCGATGGCGGCACCGGGATTTCGGCGGACGAGCGCGCCTCCTGCTGCCGGGCGCTGGCCAACCCGAATGCCGGCGCCAGTGATTTTGCCCGGCCCGGTCATATCTTTCCGCTGATCGCCCGCGACGGCGGCGTGCTGCTGCGTTCCGGTCATACCGAGGCCGCGGTCGATCTCTGCAAGCTCTCCGGCCTGCCGCCGGTCGGCGTCATCTCCGAGTTGATGAACGACGACGGCACCGTGATGAAGGGCGTGCAGGTCGCAAAATTCGCCGCCACCCACAAGCTCAAGCACGTCACGATCGCTGACATGATCGCCTACCGTCAGGCGCGCGAGAAGCTGATCGAGCGGGTCGCGACCTTTACGACGGATAGCCCCATAGGTCCGCTGCAGGGCTACGCCTACCGTTCGCCGTTCGATGAGATCGCGCATGCCGCCTTCGTCTATAACGGCATCGGCGACGGCAAGAACGTGCTGACGCGGCTGCACAAGCCCAACATCGTCAAGGATCTGTTCACCGGCCAGGCGCGCATGCAGATCGTGCTGAACCACTTCAAGCAGGCCGGCCGCGGCGTGCTGGTGTATTTGCGCGACGGCGCCGCCGGCGTTCCGGTCGAGCCGGTCGGCGAACAGAAATCCGCCGAGGCCGATCGTAACCGGCAATGGCGTGAAGTCGGCGTCGGTGCGCAAATATTGCGCGATCTCGGCATCACTTCGATCCGGCACCTGACGTCGTCGGTCCATGACTACAAGGGACTGTCCGGTTTCGGGATCGAGATCGTCTCCAACGAACGGCTCGAAGGATAACGCGCGAGTCGTTCCGGGGCGATGCAAAGCATCGAACCCGGAATCTCGAGATTCCGGGTCTGGTGCTTGCGCACCATCCCGGAATGACGATGATGCCCAATTCAATTGCGCTTCGGACGATAGCGCACTAATTTGGCCGCCAATTCCAATGAGGACAGTGATGCGAAAGGGATTTTTATGAGCGTGCGCCCTCAGTCCAAGGACAAACCGACATCCGCGGGTTTCCAGTGGGACGATCCGTTCCTGCTCGACGAGCAGCTTACCGAAGACGAACGCATGATCCGCGACACCGCGCGTGCCTATGCGCAGGACAAGCTGCTGCCGCGCGTCACCAAGGCCTATCTCGAGGAAAAGACCGATCGCGAGATCTTCAACGAGATGGGCGAACTCGGCCTGATCGGCATCACGCTGCCGGAAGAATATGGCTGCGCCAGTGCAAGCTATGTCGCCTATGGCCTGGTGGCGCGCGAGATCGAGCGCGTCGATTCCGGCTATCGCTCGATGAACTCCGTGCAGTCCTCGCTGGTGATGCACCCGATCTACGCCTATGGCGACGACAGCCAGCGCAAGAAATATCTGCCCAAGCTCGCGACCGGCGAATGGGTCGGCTGCTTCGGCCTGACCGAGCCGGATGCCGGCTCCGATCCCGGCGGCATGAAGACCCGCGCCGAGAAGGTCTCCGACGGCTACAAGCTGACCGGCAGCAAGATGTGGATTTCCAACGCGCCGATCGCCGACGTCTTTGTCGTCTGGGCGAAATCGGCCGCGCATGACAACCAGATCCGCGGGTTTATCCTGGAAAAAGGCATGAAGGGCCTGTCGGCGCCGAAAATCGGCGGCAAGCTTTCGCTGCGCGCCTCGATCACCGGCGAGATCGTGATGGACGGCGTGGTGGTGCCGGAGAGCGCGCTGTTGCCCAACGTGTCCGGCCTGAAGGGGCCGTTCGGCTGCCTCAACCGCGCCCGCTACGGCATCTCCTGGGGCGTGATGGGCGCCGCCGAAGACTGCATGGCGCGCGCGCGGCAATACACGCTCGAGCGCAAGCAGTTTGGCCGGCCGCTGGCCGCAACCCAGCTGGTGCAGAAGAAGCTCGCCGACATGCAGACCGAGATCTCGCTGGGCCTGCAGGCGTCGTTGCGCGTCGGCCGCCTCATGGATGAGGGCAAGGTGGCGCCGGAGATGATCTCGATCGTCAAGCGCAACAATTGCGGCAAGGCGCTCGACATCGCGCGCGTCGCCCGCGACATGCACGGCGGCAACGGCATCCAGATCGAATATCACGTGATGCGCCACTCTTCGAACCTGGAAACCGTCAACACCTATGAAGGCGCCCACGACGTCCACGCCCTGATTTTGGGCCGCGCGATCACGGGCATCCAGGCGTTTTCGTAAACCTCTTGCTCGTCATTCCGGGGCGATGCGGAAGCATCGAACCCGGAATCTCGCGCCGTATTCTTTTCCCTCATTTCAGGATTCCGGGTCTGGCCCCCCCTAAGTCGGCTGTTGCCGACTTAGGCTTATGATACTGCTGAACTCGGGTTGACCCGAGTTCAGCGGGCGCCATCCCGGAATGACGTCGGAAAACCCCCATGGCCGAAACCGACAACGAAACCATCCCGTTCAACCGCGACTTTCCGCTTCTGCCTGGAGTCGTCGACGAAGCCCGCCCGGGCGTGCGGCGGGTGCTCTGCAACAATCCGAGCCCCTTCACCTTCACCGGCACGGTCAGTTACATCGTGGGCAAGGGCAAGGTCGCGATCATCGATCCCGGGCCAAACAACGAGGCGCACGCGAAAGCGCTGCTGGACGCCGTGCGCGGCGAAACCGTGACCCATATCCTGGTCACCCATACCCACAACGACCATTCGCCGAACACCGCGCGGATCAAGGCCGCGACCGGCGCGCCCGTCTACGCCGAGGGGCCGCACCGCGCCTCGCGGCCGCGCTTCGAGAGCGAGAAGCACAATCCGGAATCGGGGGCCGATCGCAACTTCCGGCCGGACATCGAGGTCAAGAACGGTGACACCATCGAAGGCTCCGGCTGGGCGCTGGAAGCGGTGGCAACCCCCGGCCACACCGCCAATCATCTGGCGTTCGCCTGGCCCGAGCGAAAGATCAGTTTCGTCGGCGACCACGTGATGGGCTGGTCGACCTCGATCGTGGCCCCGCCCGATGGCTCGATGATCGACTACATGGATTCGCTGGCGCGGCTGGAGAAGCGCCCGGAGGACCTGTATTTCTCGGGCCATGGGCCGGAAATTCCGGAAGGCCCGCGCTATGTGCGTTTCCTGACCCGGCACCGCCGCGCCCGCGAAGCCTCGATCCTGCATCGCCTGGCCAAGGGCGAGACCGACATCGCGACCATGGTGCGCGCGATCTATATCGGCCTCGATCCGCGGCTGAGCGGTGCAGCCGGCTATTCGGTGCTGGCGCATCTGGAAGATCTGGTGTCGCGCGGCATCGTGGCGACCGACGGCGATCCCGTGATCGGCGGGACCTATCGGATGGCTTCCTAGAACGAACCATCGTTCGTCACGTTCGAGGTAAGCAGTGATCCGCGCCATGGTCCGACGTGCACTTGTACTGACCGCGGCATTTGTCGCGGGGCTGGCGCCGGTCATATGCCTTGGCGAAAGCAACAATCGGTTACCGGCCAAGGCGACAAAGGAACTTCCCCCTGAGCTGCTCTCGCTGCTCCAACAGAAGAAGATGCCCAAACATTCACCTATCGTAGTGCGCCTTTTCAAGGAAGAGGCGGAGCTCGAAGTCTGGAAACAGGACACCACCGGCCGTTTCCAGATCCTCAAGATCTACCCGATCTGTCGGTGGTCGGGCGATCTCGGACCGAAGCTGCACGAAGGCGACCGTCAGGCTCCAGAGGGATTCTATACAGTTACACCTGAGTTGATGAACCCCAACTCCAGCTTCTATCTTTCGATCAACCTTGGCTACCCCAACAGATTCGACAAGGCGAACAACCGCGACGGCAGCTTCCTCATGATCCACGGCGACTGCTGGTCGAGCGGTTGCTATGCCATGACCGACGAACAGATCAGCGAGATTTATTCGCTGGCGCGCGACACATTCCTCGGCGGACGGCCGGCGTTCCAGGTCCAGGCCTATCCGTTCCGCTTGACGCCGGCGAATCTGGCGCGGCATCGAAATAGTCCGAACCTGGCCTTCTGGAAAATGCTCAAGATCGGCAACGATCATTTCGAGACGACGCAACTCGAACCCAACGTGGATGTGTGCAATCGCCGCTATGTATTCGATGCGCAACCTCCCCCAAATTCGCCGCATCCTCTTGTGTTCAATGCATCCGAAAAATGCCCCGCCTTTGTCGTCAATCCGGAAATCGCGCGGCGGGCGCGGGAAAAAAATCGCACCGACGAACTCGAATACGCACAATTGCTTGAAGACAATTTGCCGGTTGCCCCGATCTACAGCGGATTGGACGGCGGAATGAACAAGGCTTTTCTCGCGCGGTTTCCGGGCAGGGTGACGCTTGCGAAAGTGATGCCGTATGCATCTTACCTGCCGCATTTGCCACCGATCCCCTGGATCGACAACGATGGCTCGTTGACGAGCAAATGGTTTGGCACCTTGTTCTTCAAACCGATTGTGTGTGATCCGGCTCGTGCCAGCTTCTCATCGGGCCGGTGCTAAACGCTTGTCCAACGTCAGCTACCCGCGCAATGGCGCCGCGCCCTACTGCTTCTTCACCGTCTTGGCCGGCACACCTTCGCCGGCGGCGCCGGTTTCTTGTGGCTGGCGACGTCCGCTTTGCTGCGCATAACAGACTCAAGTCGGACACTCGTCATGTCCTGCTACGGGCTGACAAGCGACGTCAAAATAGGGGCTGCCCGCTGAGGCGAGCTTACAAAAGCTTGCGCCACTAGATGGAACTAGAAATCAGTCCTTATCGTGCGAGTACTTCTCCAAAAGCAGCCGATTATACTCATCTCTCACGGCTCTCCGTGAAACATGCCCTTTTCGGTCTTTGGCAATCTTCAGAAGATCAGGATCAGTTGGTGCCCGTGATTTCTTTCTGAATCTGGCAAAGAGTTGGCTAGTAGGCCCCGGGGTTCTTCCAAACAGCCGGTCAAACCATCCCATGGTGTCCTCACCGGTCATACTGCGAATTACGACACTCTATCATCTTGAATTTAGGACACTAGGGTTGGCTTGCGCCTTGGCCGGCTCGCCGGTTTCTTGGTGGGCTGGCGACGTCCGCTTTGCTGCGCATAACAGACTCAAGTCGGACATCTCGCCATGTCCGGAAAGTGCCCAACTACGGACATGATGCCGCAGGCTTGGCTGCTTTTTGCATAGCTACCGCTCGATCCTTGCGCCAGACTGGTGAGTGCTCCCTCAGGTGGGGCCAGGCACCTCATTCCGATTGCTGCCGCGCGGTAAATTGAACGATCTTGGCGAACAACTTGCGTGTGCCTGGACTTTGCTAGGCGGCCCAAGACCGCGCTCCCTTCAAGTTCAATGGGCAAGATCGACCGACTGAAGATCAACTCTACCGCAAGCCTCCTGACCAAGAAAAGGAGAGGACATGAGTAACGATCATCCGCAGGGCCCGGCTGACTCGCGTCGAGGCTTCCTGCGCACGGCTGGAATGGGTGCGGTGGCTCTGGGACTCGGCGCCGCGGCCGATACGAGCGGGCAAGTCCACGCGGCCGTTGGCTCGACCAAGGCAGCCCGCGAGAGCGCGCAGCCCTACAACATCCTGTTCCTCCTGGTCGACCAGGAGCGATTGTTCCGGCCAGGAGAACTCCCGGCGGGTTATCGGTTGCCTGCACACGAACGATTGATGAAACGAGGCACAACGTTCGTCAATCACCGCATCGGTTCATGCGTGTGCACGCCTTCCCGCTCGGTGCTCTATACCGGGCGGCACATACAGCACACGAAAATGTTCGACAACACGAATTTCCCCTGGATCGAGAGCATGTCGACCGAGATTCCGACCCTTGGCGATATGATGCGCGACGCCGGCTACTACACGGCCTACAAGGGCAAGTGGCATCTGACCAGGGAATTTGAGACGGTCAACGAACATGGCCATCTGACCAAGATTTTCACGGAGGAGATGGAGGCGTACGGCTTCGCCGATTATTTCGGCGTGGGCGACATCATCGCACACACGCGGGGCGGATACCTGCACGACGCGATCATCGCTGCGATGGGCGTCAACTGGCTGCGCGGCAAGGCACGCGATCTGTCACAGGAAAACAAGCCTTGGTTTCTCGCCGTCAACCTCGTCAATCCGCATGATGTAATGTACTACAACACCGATGCCCCCGGCACGGTTGTCCAGACAAAAAGCGGCATCAAGCGCGTCGCGCGCGACCCGGTCGATCCGCTCTATGCCAAGCAGTGGGACTTCAAGCTCCCGGCGAGCCACTTTCAGGCACTTGACGCGCCGGGCCGCCCTCCGGCGCACCGTGATTTCCTGAGGGCCCACGACGCGCTGGTCGGCCACATCCCGAACGAGGATGCCCGCTGGCGCCGGCGCCACAACTATTATCTGAACTGCATGCGCGATGTGGATCGCAACATCGAGACCGTTCTCGCCGCGTTGGACGCCTCGGGTCTTGCCGACAAGACGATCGTGATCCTGACCGCCGATCATGGCGACATGGACGGCGCGCATCAACTTCACGCCAAGGGTGCAGTCTCGTACCGCGAGCAAAACAACGTACCGTTGATCATCGCTCACCCCGCGCACGCCGGCGGGCAGCAATGTCGGGCCGTCACCTCGCACGTGGATATCGCGCCGACGGTGATAGGGCTTAGTGCGGTCGCACCGGACAAACGGGCCAGGATTGTCAAAGACCTTCCCGGAAAGGATTTGTCCGGACTCCTCGCGGCTCCTCAGCGCTCCGAGTTCACGGCCGTTCGCGACGGCGCGCTCTTCAACTACAACATGTTCGCTTACCTCGACGGGGATTTTCTCAACAAAGCCGTTACCTACATGCAACAGGGAGGCAAATCGAGCGATCTCAAAAGTGCGGGCATCCGCCCCGACATGATGAAGCGTGGCGCGGTACGGTCGGTGTTCGATGGGCGGTACCAATTCACGCGCTATTTTTCGCCGAAGCAACACAACCGCCCCACGACTTTCGAAGACCTTTACCTGATGAACGATGTAGAGCTGTTCGATGTGAGAGCCGATCCTTACGAAATGAACAATCTCGCGATGAATAGCAAGCAACACCGGGAACTCGTTGTCGCCATGAACGAGAAGCTCAATCGGTTGATCGACGCAGAAGTTGGTGAGGATCGCGGGCAGATGCTTCCCGGTGGCATAGATGCCGGTTGGGAGGTCACGGCGGAAACAATGTCAGGCGCCTGAACCTGGGAGATGAATTTACGCCGGGCTGCAAGCCGATGGCGATCACCTTGGCAAGGTGCATTCCCGCACGAGAATCTGACTGCGTCATGTCCGGTTGGGGGATAATCTCGGAGACGCCGTTCTGCGCCCATCGCACGCACGGGGGCGAGGGAGCGCGGCCAGCGCGCTACTGCTTCTTCACCGTCTTGGCCTGCACCTTCGCCGGCGCCGCCGGTTTCTTCGCGGCCGGCTTGGTGTCGGCCACGGTGTTGATGTCCGCGATCAGCTTGGTGATGCGAGAGGCGTTGCTGCCGAGGTCGCTGTCGAAATAGCGCGAGGCGGAGCGGATATCGACGCGCGAATCCTCGCCGTCGGCCTTGATCCGGATCGAGACGTCTTCGCGAAATCCCATGATCATCGTTTGCGCGATCGCCTCGATGCGTCCTTCGCGGCGCGCCTGCGGCGGGCGTTCGTCGACCACGCGCCATTTGCGCTTGTTGACGAGCGCGAGCGTGATCTCATAGGCGCGCTGCGGCGGGACTTCGAGCTCCACGGTCTCGATATCAGGGTAGGCGATCGCCTGCTGCTCGGCGGAATAGAGCCCGGCATAGACGGCGGGATTGGTGCCATCGCCGGCACGCAGCGGCGCCAGCGCCTGGAAGCGTGGCGGATCGATCGAATCGGTGGTGATGTCGTAGATCCGCGGCAGCTTGCGGTATTGCAAAGCCAGATAGGCGGGGTAGGCGAGGATGGCGGCGTCAAGCAACAGCGCCAGCAGGATGCGGCCCATGCCGCGCGAACCGTTCTGCCAGATCGCGGCAAACGCGGCCAGGCCGACCAGGATGGAGAGGCCGGCCAAGGCCAGCGCGCCGAAGAACGTCGCCAGCGCCGGCTTCATTTCGAGGAAGCCGAAGCGGACGATCATGATCGACACCA
Organism: Bradyrhizobium sp. AUGA SZCCT0222; assembly: GCF_018130205.1. Lineage (NCBI taxonomy): Bacteria > Pseudomonadati > Pseudomonadota > Alphaproteobacteria > Hyphomicrobiales > Nitrobacteraceae > Bradyrhizobium > Bradyrhizobium sp. AUGA SZCCT0222. The sequence continues at coordinate 18,876 of NZ_JAFCLX010000013.1, read as the reverse complement.
CCACCGCAATCAGTGAGAACAGTGCGAGGTTGCGCGCCCATGTGGCGAGGCTGGACACGGGCTCCGTCTGGTAGGGAGCGGAAAACCTGCGGGCCATCCTCAAACTTCCATCATGAATTCAGCTGCTGTTCCGGTCCAATACTGGCGACCCGGCGCGCCCTGAACTAGCGCATTTTCCGCACCTGTGGAAAGCAGCTTGCGCCGGAAAATCAGTCCAAATGGTGGTGCCTGGCGCCTCATGCCGGGCGCCCGAACTGCGCGGCCACAAAGTCGATAAAGGCCTTGATGCGCGGGGCGCGGTGGCGGCCCGGGACCGTCAGCGCGTGGATCGGAAACGTCTCGGGGATGTGGCTGTCACCGAGCAGCGGAACGAGGGTGCCTTGCTGTATCGCCCGCGCGACCATGAAATCCGCCAACCTGGCGATGCCGAGCCCGGTTACCGCCATATCGCGCAGCAGGTCGGCGTTGTCGCTGACAAAAGTGCCCGAAACGGCGATGCGATTGATGCCTTCAGGGGTGTGGAAGGGCCAATGCGACCACGCCGGTCCGGGCAGCGTCAGGCAATTGTGCTGCAGCAGATCGGCCGGCACGCGCGGCGATCCGTGTTGCTTCAAATAAAGCGGACTGGCGCAGATAACCCGTGTGGCGTCGCCGATCTTGCGCGCCACGAGGGTTGAGTCGCCGAGTGCGCCGGAGCGGATGGCGACGTCGACCTGCTCGGCAACGAGGTCGACCTGGTGGTCCGAAACATGAAGCTCGACGCTGATGTCTGGATATTTGGCGAGGAAAACAGGAAGGGCGGGCCCGATTATCTGTTTGGCGAGGGCTGTCCCGACGCTGATCCGCAAATGGCCGCGTGGCAGCCGGCTTGCCGCCATTACCTCGGCTTCAGCGGCTTCGATCGACGCAAGAATGTCCCGGCTCCGGGCCAGAAACAGATCGCCCTCGGCGGTCAGGGCGAGCCTGCGCGTGGTCCTGGTCAGGAGGCGCACGCCGAGCCGGTCTTCGATGCGCGTGACCAGCTTGGACAAAGCAGAGGGAGTGACGCCGAGATCGTCTGCCGCAGCCGCAAAGCTGCCGCGCTCGACTACCCGCACGAACCCATTCATTTCGGCCGAAGCTGCGTTGATATTCATGAATTTGGTTCACGAGTGAATGTAATTATTACCAGATTATATCATACGTGAAACGTAATACCAATTGGCTTCGCAATGAAGGGAGCACCGATATGTCCTGGGAAGAGAGGCACCCCACGCGGGGTATCGACGGCGCGCTGCGTCACTCGGACGGCAGCCCCGATATCGCGGCCTACGTCAGAATCGCGCGCCGTGAGCGGGAAGCGGCCATTATTTCGGCCGTGCAGGATGCAGCGGGCAACGTGCGTGCGATGTCGTCAGCGATCTGGCGTGTTTTGGGCCGGCCGGGGCGCATCCGGTCGAATGCGCCCCTCAGAAGCTAAGCCGCCGCGTTCGGAAAACTGTAGCTCTTGAACTGGTCGCGCAGCGCGGTTTTCAGGATCTTGCCGGTCGCGGTGTGCGGAATGCCCTCGACGAAGGCGACGTCGTCGGGCATCCACCATTTCGCGATCTTGCCATCCATGTATTTCAGGATGTCCTCGCGCGTCGCCTGCTGGCCGGCCTTGAGCTGCACGATCAGCAGCGGACGCTCGTCCCATTTGGGATGATGGATGCCGATCACGGCGGCTTCGGCGACCGCCGGATGGCCGACCGCAAGGTTTTCCAGATCGATCGACGAAATCCATTCGCCGCCCGACTTGATGACGTCCTTGGAACGGTCGGTGATGCGCATGTAGCCGTGCTGGTCGATGGTGGCGACGTCGCCGGTGTCGAAATAGCCGTGCTCGTCGAGGATCTCGCTGTCGACCTTGAAATAGGCCTTCGCGACCGCGGGCCCGGCGACCTTGAGCCGGCCAAAGGTCTTGCCGTCCCACGGCAATTCCTTGCCGGCATCGTCGGTGATCTTCATCTGCACGCCGAACGGCGGGTAGCCTTGGGTCTGCAGGATATCGAGCCGCTCCTCGCCGGTGAGTTCGGCGAACGGCGGCTTCTGCGCCGCCACGGTGCCGATCGGGCTCATCTCGGTCATGCCCCAGGCGTGGCGCACGCGAATGCCCATGTCGACGAAGGACTTGATCATCGAGCGCGGCATCGCCGAGCCGCCGCACACCACGCTCTTCAGGTGGGGCAGCTTGAGGTTTCCGGCGGCCATGTGATTGAGCAGCATCAGCCACACCGTCGGCACGCCGGCGGTGTGCGTGACCTTCTCGGTGTCGAGAAGCTCATAGACCGAAGCACCGTCGAGCTTGGCGCCCGGCATCACGAGCTTGGTGCCCATCGAGGGCGCGGAGAACGCGATGCCCCAGCTGTTGGCGTGGAACAACGGCACCACCGGCAGCATTGTCTCGGCGGCGCTGGTGCCGAGCGCGTCGACATTGTTGGCCATCAACCCGTGCAGCACGTTGGAGCGGTGCGAATACAACACGCCTTTTGGATCGCCCGTGGTACCCGAGGTGTAGCACATCGCGGCTGCGGTATTCTCGTCGAAGGTCTTCCACTCGAACTTGCCGTCGGCTTCCGCGATCCAGTCCTCATAGGCGACCGCGTTCTTCAGCGTGGTCTGCGGCATGTGGGCCTTGTCGGTGAACACGATATAGCGTTCGACGCTGGGCAGGCTGCCCGCGATCTTTTCCAGGATCGGAATGAAGGTGAGATCGGTCATCACCACGCGGTCCTGCGCATGGTTGATGATCCAGGCGATCTGGTCGGGGAACAGCCGCGGGTTGACGGTATGGCAGATCGCGCCGATGCCCATGATGCCGTACCAGGCTTCAAGGTGGCGCCAGGTGTTCCATGCGATGGTGGCGACGCGGTCGCCGAGCTTGATGCCGTCGCGGTCGAGCCGTTGCGAGACTTTCAGCGCACGATCGCGAATTTCGGCGTAATTGGTGCGATGAATGGGCCCTTCGACCGACCGCGTGACGACCTCTTGCGTACCGTGATACTGCGCCGCGTGTTCGATAATCCGGTGGCAAAGCAAAGGCCAGTCTTGCATCAATCCGAGCATACGCACGTCCCTCCCAAAGGTTATTGTCTCGCGCATGATCCGCCAAAGTGCTGGTGTTTTGGCGTGCGATCATGGAATTGACATGAACTGTAGCGCGGAGAAAGCAAGCCGAAAATGGGCTTATGGCGCCTTTGGTCGCACGGCGGCGGCAATGGTTACCGTTGCGGCGGGCCTGCTCTTGCTCGGGTTGCTCTCCGACGAGGCCCTGGCGGCGAAAACGTCCCGGCAGCCGGCGTGGCAGTCGCCTTGGGGCGATCTGTTCGGGGATCGTCGGCCGAGGTTGCGGGGAACGGTGCATCGCGCGGCGGTGCCACTGCCGCGGCCTCGCCCGGCGGATGCGCCCAAAACTGAATCCGGCAAGACTGAATCCGGCAAGACTGAATCTGGCAAGGCCGAACCCGGCCCGCCCACGGCCGAGGAGGCCGCCAAAGAAACTGCCAAGGAAACTGCCAAGGAAACTGCCAAGGGAGGCAAGTCCGGTGAACAGGCCACCACACCAGCGCCCCAGCCACCTCCGCCCTCGGCCTGCCGGCTGGCACTGACGGAGGCCATCGCCATTGCTCCCAGCATTCCCGACATCCGTGGCGCCGGCGGCTGCGGGGGCGAGGATCTGGTGCGGCTCGAGGCGATCGTGCTGCCGGACAAGCGTCAGGTCTCGGTGAAGCCGGCAGCGATCCTGCGCTGCGCGATGGCCTCTGCTTTGGTGGACTGGATCCGGACCGACATCGCGCCGCTGGCGGGGCGCCTCGGCAGCACGATCAGTGATCTCGACAATTTCGACTCGTTCGAATGCCGCGGCCGCAACCGTATCGTCGGCGCAAGACTCTCCGAACACGGCCGCGCCAATGCGCTCGACGTCCGCGCCCTCAAGCTCGCCAATGGCCGCTCAATTTCGCTCACCGATCGCACCGTGTCGCGCGAGGTGCGCGAAGCCGTGCTGCATTCGGCGTGCGCGCGGTTCTCGACGGTGCTGGGTCCGGGGTCGGACTGGTACCACGAGGACCACATCCATCTCGACCTCATGGAACGGCGGAATAACTACCGGATCTGCCAGTGGAACGTGTGGGACCCGCTGCCGCAGACAGCGCCGCTGATGCCGGCCGGGCGGCCGGAAGAGGCGCCGCCGCGCGAGGTTGCCGCCAAATCCGATGCGGCCAAATCGGACGCTGCCAAACCCGCTGCGGGGAAATCCAGCGCGGCTCCGGCGGATGAGAAATCCGATGCGGTGGAAGTGGAGCCCAAGCCAAAGCCCGCAACAAAAAAACGCCGGCAAAACCGGCGCTCTTGATTGTCCTTGTGCGGCGTCATTTGTCGTCGGTTAGAGCGTTTTCGAGCGAAGCATGCCCTCGGACTTGATCCGGGAGTGGATACCGGTTCGCGTGAAGAAAACGCGTCAAAACAAGAGTCTGGAGCTTCGGTTCTGATTCCATCAGAACCGGACTCTAGCGCGCCAGTCGTGCCCTACACGTGACGATTCATTGGCCGCATTGCTGTTGCAATCGGCCGTAATTCCAGCGTTTACGTGCCAGCTGGGCTTGCTGCGGGAGACGGCTGTGTCTTTCTGGCCGCATGGCCGCGGCCCCCGTGGATTTTGGCCGACATTTTGGCCACGCCCAAGGTTTCAGCCCCGCCAGTCGCGTGTTCTCCGCGACACCGACCGACAAATAAAAAAACGCCGGCAAGGCCGGCGTTTTGATCTCGTTGCGATCGGATGCAGTCCGCTATTGCGTTATCGAGCTGCCGCCGCCCTGGAGCGCCATCTTCGAATTGTACGGCGAGTCACCCTGCTTGGGGTCCAGCACCACCACGATCGTGCCTTGCTTGACCTTGCTGTAGAGATCGATGACGTCCTCATTGGTCATGCGAATGCAGCCCGAGGAAATCGATGCGCCGATATATTCCGGCTGGTTGGTGCCGTGAATCCGGAACAGCGTGTCGCGGCCGCCCTGGTAAAGATAGAGCGCGCGGGCGCCGAGCGGATTGTCGACGCCGCCGGGCACCGACGCGGGCAGGCCTTCAATGCGCTTGTGGATATCAGCGGTCGGCGTCCATTTCGGCCATTCCGCCATGTTGCCGACCTTGGCAATGCCGGAGAAGGCCAAGGCTTCTTCGCCGACGGTGATGCCGTAACGGATCGCCTTGCCGCCGTCCTGCACCAGGTAAAGATAGTGGTTGTCGGAATCGACCACGATCGTGCCGGGCAGTTCGCGACGGTGATAGTCGACGATGGCGCGGCGGAACGGTTCGGCCACGGCAACCTTGGCGTAACGCGCCTTAGCAAGCTGGGCCTTGTCATTCGGCTTGAGCGTCGCCTCCGGTGCAGCCTGATAGCTCGTGGTCTGCATGCAGCCTGACAACATCAGCCCTGCAGCCAGAATTCCCAACTTTGCCTTCAGCGACGTCATTGCGCATTTCCAATCGAACATATCGCGGTTAGCGCCAACTTGCGCCGCAAACGCCACGATTCCAATAATCCCATTATTGGCAAAAACCGGTAATTATTCCAGTGCTTAGACGCTTGTTCGGCGCTGCGGGAGCCTGGCTGTGGCTTTTTTGCCGCAAGTTTTTCGATTTCCGGTTGATTTATAGGCAACGCTGGCGTCCATGCCGAATCGTGGCCACGCTACCGCCACCCCACCGCCATAAATGTGGATGGAGGGTTAATACGCCAGTCATCAAGCGCTTGCCAGAATCGCGTTTAGTCCGCTGGGTGGCGGTGTCGCGCGGGAGCGGGTCCCGGGTTCGCGTGACGACACGTCAGGACCAAAAGACTGCCCTGTTCCGGAGTTTCCCATGTTATCAGTGTATGTCCCCTCTGAATCCACCCTGAAGAAAGTCGAGGTGCCAGAACCGGCGACTTTGCCGGAAGCCGCGGTCTGGATCGACATGGTGAAACCGACGACCGAGGAAGACCGCGCCGTGGAGCGGCTGACCGGGATCGCGGTGCCGACCCGGGAGGACATGCAGGAGATCGAGATTTCCAGCCGGCTCTATATCGAGAACGGCGCGCGCTACATGACCGCGACGCTGATGTGCCATTCCGACACCGATATGCCGCGGACGACGGCCGTCACCTTCATCATGGCCGGTCACCGCTTGGTAACCGTGCGCTACGACATGCCGAAGCCGTTTGCGCTGGTGGAGAACAAGCTGGGGCGGTCGTGCATGCCGGGCATAACAGGCGAAATGGTGCTGATGGAACTTGTCGACGCGGTGATCGACCGTTGCGCCGACATTCTGGAGAAGGTCGGCGCCGACGTCGATCAGGTTTCCCATGACATCTTCGAACCCGAAAGCGAGCGTCACGGCCAGGCCAAGCGATATTCGCAGATCCTGATTGCGATCGGGCGCAAGGGGGATTTGACCTCGAAGGTCCGCGAGAGCCTGGTCTCGGTCGGCCGCGTCGTCACTTTCCTCTCGGCTGTCATGGAAGGCGTCAAATGGTCCAAGGACATGCGCGAGCAGCTCAAGACCATGCAGCGCGACGTCGCCTCGCTGACCGACCACGCGTCCTACCTCTCCAACAAGATCACCTTCGTGCTCGACGCCATGCTGGGCGTCGTCAATCTCGAGCAGAACAACATCATCAAGCTGTTCTCGGTGATGGCCGTGGTCTTGATGCCGCCGACGCTGATCGCCTCGATCTACGGCATGAATTTCAAGGCGATGCCGGAGCTCGAATGGGCGCACGGCTATCCGATGGCGCTGGTGATGATGCTCATGGCAGCCGTGCTGCCTTACTTTCTTTTCAGATGGAAGAAGTGGCTGTAGTCACAACCTGATTGTTCGCCGCGGTGACCGCAGTCACCGAGGTGGCCGTAGTAACCGAGATGTTAAGGCGCGCGCATGATCTCGGGGGCATTCATGCACCTTCAAAAAAAACAGGAAGCTGCCCCAATTGTACGAGTAAAATTTGAGCGTCGCGATGAACCTTTGCGCGACGGCTTTCTGCGATAACGCAGTCACAAGCCGCGAGGACAGCAATGGTTGAAAAATTCATAACGTCACCCCGCAACGTCATCGATTTTGCGCGCTACCAGCAGGGCCGCATCGTTGGCAAGGCGCAGGCGATCGCGGCGCGGCTCTGCCGGCATTGCGGCGCTTCGCTTGCCGATGGCGAGAACGAAGACGAATGCTCCAGCGCCTTCAACGTCGAGACGCATGATGTGCGAACCGCGCCAAGAAAAACGCGGAGCATGTTTTACGCGGAGTGAAGCGCGCCAGCGTTTTCGCGAAGCATCCCCTCGGACTTGATCCGGGGGTGCATACCGGTTCGCGCAAAGAAAACGCGTCAAGGAGTTAGAGCTTCGTTCTGATTCAATCAGAACCAGTCGCGCCCTAGACGTGCTGGCCGCCGTTGATGTGGATCTCGGCGCCGTTCACGTAACTGCTGGTTTCGGTACACAGCACGTAGATGATCTTGGCCACCTCGTCCGGCGTTCCAAGCCGGTGCATCGGGATCTGCTGGTCGACGATCTTCTCGGTGCCCGGCGACAGGATCGAGGTGTCGATCTCGCCCGGTGCGATCGAATTGACGCGGACGCCGACGCGGCCGAAATCGGACGCCATTTCACGTGTGAGTGACGCAAGTGCCGCCTTCGACGTCGCATAGGCCACGCCCGCGAACGGATGCACGCGCGAGCCCGCGATCGAGGTGACGTTCACCACCGAGCCCTTGGTGGCCTTCAATTCCTCGATCAGCCCGCGCGCCATCATGATGGGCGCGAAGAAATTCACCCGGAAAACATGGCTCCAGGTCTCGATGTCGGTATCCATGGTGCCCATCCGCGTGCCTTCAGCGGTCTTCGGCGAAATCGCGGCATTGTTGACCAGCGCGTGCAGCGCGCCGCCTTCGAGGCGTTCGCGGATTTCCGAAATCGCCCGCGTGGTATCGGCATGGTCGGCAAGATCAACCTGGATGTGATCCTCAGGCCCGGCGTCCCACGGGCAGTTGTCGGGGAAGGGATGCCGCGAGCAGGTGATGACGCGCCAGCCCGCCGATGAAAAGCGGATCACCGTGGCATGGCCGATGCCGCGGCTCGCTCCGGTCAGGAGCAGCGTGCGTCGCGGCGCATTGGTGGAAGTCGACATGTCTTTCAGGCTTTCGGCGTCAGGGGTAGAGCCGCATTTTAGTCCAAGGCTGAACTTCAGAAGCCTGGACCGGCGCGTCGCGGCGGAATTCAATGCGGTCGTGGAGGCGGAACGGACGGTCGTGCCAGAATTCGAAACGGACCGGTTCAATGCGCCAGCCGCTCCAGCCTGGCGGACGCGGCACCTCGCCGATGACGTGCCTGGCGGCAACCAGCGCGATCGCCTGTTCGAAGGCAAAGCGGCTTTCCAGCGGCTGCGACTGCTTGCTGGCCCAGGCGCCGATCTGCGCCTGCTTCGGGCGGGTGGCGAAATAGGCGTCGGCTTCTTCCGGCGTCACGGGCGACACGTTGCCGCGGATGCGCACCTGACGGCGCAGCGATTTCCAGTGAAATAGTAAAGCCGCTTTAGGATTTGCGGCGAGTTCGCGGCCCTTCTGGCTGGCGATGTGGCTGTAGAACACGAAACCATCCGCATCATAGCCTTTCATCAGCACCATGCGGACATCGGGAAGTCCGTCGGCATCGACGGTTGCGAGCGACATCGCGTTGGGATCGTTCGGCTCTGCCTTCACGGCTTCGGCGAACCACGCACCGAACAACGCAAACGGTTCCTCGGCGGCGGTAAAATCACCCGATGTTAACGGTGTCGGGTGTTTGATGGAGGTTGTGTCGGTCATGCCAGGAGTTCCAGTTGCGTCCGTTCGCGTCAGAGAGCGCGTTACCGCCCCAGTATAGGTTCGCCCTATATAGGACATGGGGACGCGTTGGCCTATCCGCGATCCGGCCGGCGGGCGCGGTGATGACCATGATTTTGATCGGCCTCGGCGCGGGCGGGTGCAGCCTGTCTCGCTCCGACGCTCTCGCCAAGCTGGAAGAAAAAGACGTGACGGGGTCGGTGACGCCCCCAGCCAGCCCCCCGGTGCCGACCGAGAGCGATCTTGCCTTTGCCCGCACGGCCGCCTCCGATGTACTGACAAAAGGCGGCAAGGATTCCAGCCAGCCGTGGGAAAACCCCGAGACCGGCGCGCGGGGTTCGGTGACGCCGCTGTCCCAGGCCTATGCCTCGGACGACGGCCGTACCTGCCGCGATTTCCTGGCCAGCTACGTCAAGGATCGTGCGGAAAGCTGGCTGCAGGGCGCCGCCTGCCGGGGTGAGCAGGGCCGATGGGAAATTCGTACCCTCAAGCCCTGGAAACGGAGCTAAGCTACCCCAAGCGTTTTGAGCGTCAGGGCAGTTGCAAAAATGCAACTGGCTCCCCAGATGAAGGCAAAGCGGGCGAATAGCCCTTTGGTTAGAACCGATTTCCCGTGAAGGAGACGTGACGGATGCGCGACCCCTATGAGGTCTTGGGGGTGCCGCGGGGCGCCAGCGCTGCGGCGATCAAGAGTGCTTACCGCAAGCTCGCCAAGAAGCATCACCCCGACAACAACACCAACGATCCGAAATCCGCGGCGCGTTTTTCCGAGATCAACTCGGCCAACGAGATCATCGGCGACGAGGACAAGCGCAAGCAGTTCGATCGCGGTGAGATCGACGCCGAGGGCAAGCCGCGCTTTCAGGGCTTTCCCGGCGGCGGCCCGCGCGGCCGTGCCGGCGGTCCGGGCGGCGGCTTTGAAAGCCACACTTTCCGCACCGGCGGCGGCCCCGGCGGCGGCGGCTTCGAGGACATCCTCAATAGCATGTTCGGCGGCGCGGCCCGCGGGCAACGTCCCGGCGGTGGCAAAGGATTTGAATTCGATACCGGCGGGATCGGCCTCGATCTCGATCTCAGCGTCGCCATGACGGTGTCGCTGGAGGAGTCGGTCAAGGGGGCCGAGAAGCGCGTCCGCCTGCCGAACGGCAAGGAGCTCAACGTCAAAATTCCGGCAGGCGTCGCCGCCGGTCAGCAAATCCGGCTGAAGGGCCAGGGCGAGACCGCACAGGGCCATCCGCCGGGTGACCTCCTGATCACCGTCAGCATTGCGCCGCATCCCTTCTTCAAGATCGACGGCAGCGACTTGCGGCTCGATCTGCCGATCACGCTCTATGAGGCGGTGCTCGGGGCCAAGATTCGGGTGCCGACTCTCGGCGGCGCGGTCGAATTTCCGATCCCGAAGAACACCTCCAGCGGTCGCACCTTCCGTCTCAAGGGCAAGGGGCTGCCGAAGGCAGGCGCGACCGGCGACCTGTTCGTCACGACAAGGATTATTCTTCCCGACGGGAACGATGCCGAGCTTGAAGCATTGATGCAAAAGTGGCGCGACGGCCACCCTTACAATCCGCGCAGCGATTTCGGCTGACCAAAAACACGTCTAAAAAACAGCGGAGTGCGGCAGGCCATTTCCCGAACCAATTCAGGTGCTTCCCTTAAAAAGGGCGGCCTCGAAAGGGGGACCAGCGCGGTACCAAACCCCGATCGAGGCCGCTTGCGCCGATCGGCGGATCGAGCGCCGCTCATTTTCGCGTGATCACCCAGTGCGATAATGAGACGCGCCGATGTCTTGATTCCAGATTTTCGATGTCAGAATTGGGACAAACGGCTTGACGTATAGCGTTTTCGAGCGAGACGTGCCCCGCACTTGATGCGGGACGGACACCGGCTCGCGCACGGAAAGCGCATCAAACAACAAGCTTGTTCAGCCGGGGTGGTGAGGGCGCTCAACCCCCGGTCTTTTCCATCTGGTCATACACCGATTGGGCGATCTGCGTCAGTCGGCCACGGTCGCCGACGCTGCTCACCACCACATACGCCACGCCGCGATCGGCCCAGAACAAGGCGCTCTCCTTGCCCTCCGACGAAAATCGCATCTGCGTCGCCTCGGCTTCCGACTTTGCCGTGTAGATCGTGAAGCGCTCGCCCGATGCGCTCTCATACATCATGAACGAGGCAGGCCCGGTGGCGCCGGGCAACAGCCGCCCGCCGACCAGCTTCAATCCCGCCGCGGTCAATTCCGGCGCGCGCACCAGCCAGCCGCAGCGCTTGGTCAGCCATGCCTGCAGATGCGCGCGTTCGCTGCCGGGTACTTCGACGGGATGGCGCACTTCGACCACATAGAGCCGGTGCGCATCGAGCGCATCCGTCGTGAAACTCTGCAACGCCGAGGGTGCTGCTGCAGCCCCGCGCGCCATCCAGCCGACACCGCCGCCGACAATGAATGCCGCCAGCGTCGCGGCAATCGCGCCGTAGAACCATTTGCGCGGCTGGCGCACCAGCCGCTCGATCTCGAGCCGCCTCGGCACCGCCTCGTCGACGATGCCGTCGTAGCGGACATGCAGCGCTTCCGCCATTGTGCGCCACGACCGCACGCGCGCCGCATCGTCGGGGTGCGCCGCGAGCCACGCTTCGACATCGCCGCGGCGCTCCGCCGGCAGCTCGTTGTCGACGTAAGCATGCAGCTCGTCTTCGGTGACGGGAATATGGGGGTCGGTCATCGTCGTCGTCTCTGTCTATTCCGGATCGGAATCTGCGTCGAACCCTGCCTAAGCATATCGCCTGCCATCACGCGTCCTGTTTGCATCGCCTGCATCACTTCACCCGTCTGAGCGCGGTACGCTCGCCCTCGAGCGAGGCTTTCACGTGCGCGCGCGCCCGGGCAAGCCGGGACATCACAGTCCCGATCGGTACGCCCTGGATGTCGGCGACCTCGCGGTAACTCAACCCTTCCAGCATCACCAGCAGCAGCACCGAGCGCTGCTCTTCCACCAGCGTCGACAACGCGCGGGCGATGTCGCGGCCTTCCGCCTCGGTGCCGCTGGCGTCCGGGTTGTTGTCGAGCAGCGGCATGAATTGCGGCCGCCGCGCCAGCGATCGCCGCCGGTTCTTGTTGAGGTTGGTCAGGATCGTATAGAGCCAGCTCCTGACGTCGCCGCCGAGAAACAGCCGTTCCGAACGCAACGCGCGCACCAGCGTGTCCTGCACCAGATCGTCGGCGATATCGGCGTCGCGCGCGAGCGCACGCGCGTAGCGGCGCAGCGCCGGGATCATGGCTTCGACACTTTGGCGAAACGCGGTCATTGTCACCAGATCTTCAGGTCGGTCCGGCGCGAACGCCTTAACCAACATAACACCCAATTGACGCGTCTATTCCGCCTGTTGAGGCTCACGCAAGACAGCGTTAATCCCAAGGTTAATCCCAAGGTTAATCTCAGGATTACCCTCAAGCGGATTTGGACTGTACCCCGCTGGAGTGCTGGTGTACCTCCAACCGTAATACCAAGCGCGACTGGAAGCCGCATGCCGCGCGCTCTCCCATTCGTTGCCCAGGAATAGCCGCCAGTCCGATGCCTGCGCCTGTCATCTATTACATTCGCCATGGCGAGACATCGTGGAATGCCGAAGGGCGGCTGCAGGGTGTGCAGGACATTCCGCTGAACGATCTCGGCCGCAGGCAGGCGGCCCATGCCGGCCACATCCTCGCCGATCTCTTTTTGCGCAACGGCCATGACAAGAATTCGCTTTCGTTTGTCGCGAGCCCGCTGATCCGCGCCCGCGCGACGATGGAGCTGGTGCGCGGCTCGTTGGAACTGCCGCGCGACGGTTACGCGCTCGACGACCGTTTGCGCGAGATCGGCTACGGCCAGTGGGAAGGCGCGACGCTGCCAGAGATACAGCTGCGCGACCCCGATCTCTATGCCAAGCGCCAGACCGAGAAATGGACGGTGTCGCCGCCGGGCGGCGAGAGCTATGTCGACGTGCAGGCGAGGATGCAGGATTGGTACGCGTCGGTGGCGGCGGACACGGTCGCGGTGGCGCATGGCGGCACGGCGCGGGCCCTGATGGTAGCGCTCGGCATCGAGACGCCGCTCAGCGCCGCCGACCTGACCATCGAGCAGGGGGCGGTTTACGTCTTTCGGGACGGGACGCTGCGGAAGTATAGTTGAGGGCGGATCCATCCCCCGTCATTCCGGGGCGATGCGTAGCATCGAACCCGGAATCTCGAGATTCCGGGTCTGGTCCTTCGGACCATCCCGGAATGACGGCCTAATGTTTGACCGCGGAGGGCTCGCGCGTTACCACACGACATAATCGTTGTATGTCAACGCAAGCACAAACGCGAAGCACCATGTCCTTCAACACCTTCGGCCACATGTTCCGGGTCACGACCTTTGGCGAGAGCCACGGGATCGCGATCGGCTGCGTGGTCGACGGCTGCCCGCCGCTGATCCCGCTGACCAACAAGGACATCCAGCAGGATCTGGATCGCCGCCGTCCCGGCCAGTCGCGCTTCACCACCCAGCGCCAGGAACCGGACGCGGTCAAAATCCTGTCCGGCGTGATGGCCCATCCCGAGACCGGGGTGCAGGTGACGACGGGAACGCCGATCGCGCTGCTGATCGAAAACACCGACCAGCGCTCAAAGGATTATTCCGAGATCAAGGACAAGTTTCGGCCGGGCCATGCCGACTTCACCTATGAGGCCAAATACGGCCTGCGCGATTATCGCGGCGGCGGGCGCTCGTCGGCGCGCGAGACCGCGACACGGGTCGCGGCCGGCGCCATCGCGCGAAAGATCCTGCCCGATGTGAAAGTGCGCGGCGCGCTGGTGCAGATGGGTCCGCACAAGATCGATCGCGACAAGTGGGACTGGGACGAGATCGCGCGCAATCCGTTCTTCTGCCCGGACAAGGACAAGGCCGCGTTCTTCGAGCAATATCTCGACGGCATCCGCAAGAGCGGCTCCTCGATCGGCGCCGTGATCGAAGTGGTCGCCGAAGGTGTGCCGGCCGGCCTCGGCGCGCCGATCTACGCCAAGCTCGACGGCGAACTGGCGGCGGCGATGATGAGCATCAACGCGGTGAAGGGCGTCGAGATCGGCGCCGGCTTTGGCGCCGCCGAACTGTCGGGCGAGCAAAACGCCGACGAGATGCGCACCGGCAATAACGGCACGCGGTTTTTATCAAATCATGCCGGCGGCGTGCTGGGCGGCATTTCCACCGGCCAGCCGGTGGTGGTGCGCTTTGCGGTGAAGCCCACTTCGTCGATCCTGTCGCCGCGCCAGACCGTGGATCGCTCGGGCGCCGACACCGACATCATGACCAAGGGCCGTCACGATCCCTGCGTCGGCATCCGCGCGGTGCCGGTCGGCGAAGCCATGATGGCCTGCGTGCTGGCCGATCATCTGCTGCGCCATCGCGGGCAGGTGGGTTGAGCAGGTTTGTAGGGGGATTAGCGACCTGTCCGCCGTAGCTCAACGAGCGAAGGCGGAAGCGTAATCCGCCGTTCTTGAGCCTTAGTCCTTGCGGCCGTTATTGTCTGCGCGCTGATCAGCAGATATGTCGGGGACGTGGAACACAACAGCTGGCTTGGTCCGCGTGATCATCGCGTCGTAATTGCCCGCAAGGCGTAACAGGCGTTGCTTAATGAATGGATCGGCTTGAGTGGCGAGTTCACGTATCTGTCGTGCTCGCTCCTTGTAAAAATCATCGTCCATCTGGGATCCTCACTAAACACCTCGATGGCTTATAGAGACGATCTCGTCTTGTTCATGTGATTGAGGCCACAGTTCAGGCATTTTCTGCGATTTACTGGTACTGTTCCGCGGGTCGTAACCGTTCGCGAATGCGGCGTTTACAGTTTCTGGCGCGCATGGTCGTCGGCCACCGCGGAATGCTTCCACGGCGATAACAAGAGATAAAGGTCGCAGGCATTCGCGCGCTGCGACCCGCCGGGCGCAAAAAAATTAGTAATTAAAATGCTCGATCCGCCAATCCCGGTTATCCCAGAGACTGCCCCCGGTATCGACGAGTGTGGAGTCAAAATTGAAGTTCCCGCAGCGAATCACATTAAGTGTTGCGAACCCGAGACACAACGAGGATAGCCGTCACGCGCCTCGCAAGTGGAACCCGAATTGCTCTTGTTCTGTTAGGTATAGGTCGAGCGGCCGCCAACCAGCCGAGCCAGCCTATGCCCAAGATCCTCGTTTCAATGCCGGAATTGCAGCGTCGAGCGTTGTTAGAAGTGAGAAAGCAGCCCGGCTGTCATAACGTCCAGGAAATAGCGATCAATCGTGCTGCAAAGCACGCTCAAAATAACTGGTCGCTCTGTGTGCGCGCAGCGGGCGCGGCAGATGCCAATACCGCCGCGCGCGCGGCGATTCACGTCCAAACTGTCTTGCGCCAGGACTATGATCTGCTGACGGATTGATCTGTCGGTCATAAATGGAAGGCGGAGATCAAGTGGACCACCGCTTCACATTCTCGATATTCACGATTGAGATCAACGACAGGCCAACGCTTGCGTTGCAGGCTAAGAGGCACGCGGACGCGGAACGTCTTTGCGAACACGGCCGGTTACGCTCAAAGTTGAGCACAATCACGTCTCATGGGACCGCGTTGTGCGATGCCACCGCCACGATGAAGGTCAGGTTGGCTACCGCTGAAGAAGCAGCTCTTTATCGGCGAGCAACGCAATCGACCGAGCCATCAAGTGACACTAACGTTGTGTATCTTGTGGATCTCGATGGATAAGCCGCGAGTGTCCGCTTTGCCTGCGCATTGCGGACTCAACGTGGACATCGAGCTAGGTCCGTTTCGTGCCATTACCGGAAGTCGCCGCGTTCATTCAACCACCTCGTCGGCGTGTACCAAGAATGACTCCGGTATCTTCAAACCGAGTGCCTTAGCCGTCTTCAGATTGATGACGAGGTCGAACTTGGTCGGCTGTTGGACCGGTAAGTCGGCGGGCTTCGCCCCGCGCAAAATCTTGTCGACAAAGTTAGCCGTAAGCCGCAATAGCTCGGTCATGTTCGCGCCATAGGACATCAGCCCGCCCGCGTCGACGAAGTCTCGGACTTCAAAAATCGTTGGAATTCGCGCGGCCAGCGCCCGGTTGGCAATGGCGAAGCTGAGCGGGACACCAACGACATACACTGCATCCGCACGGCCCTTGATGGCCTCGAAGGCCGGTGCAACATCCTCGGCGCGCCGGATTTCCAATATGGTCGCCTCAAGGCCGAGCGTGGACGCCGTCGCCTGTATCTCATCCATCCTGCTCTGGAAACGGGGGCTATTGGCATTGACCATTACCGCCAAGCGGCGGAAACCAGGGACAACCTCGCGCAGCAGATCGAGGCGCTTGCCAGCAAGACCGATCGGGTTGAGCGCTAGGCCAGTCGCATTACCGTCCGGTCGCGCCAAACTTGCGACGAGGCCGCTGCCAACCGGGTCGCCGGAAACAAAGACAATTGGGACGAGCGATGCCGCATGCTTTACCGCGAGGGTCGGAGATGCGCCCACTGTGACAATGACACTGACCTTGAGCCGGACAAACTCGGTCGCGATTTCGGTGAAGCGCTCGGTGCGTCCTTCCGCAGACCGATACTCAATCGCAACGGTCTGCCCCGCAATCCAACCGAGTTCGCGCAACCGCTGCTCGAAACTTGGGGCCGACCGGGCCGGGCCAAAGAATCCGATGGTCGGCAGCTTCGCGGCCTGCTCCGCCCGCGCCATGCTCGGGACCATAACCACCGCGACGCCGACGAGCGCGATGAACTCGCGTCGCTTCATGTTCATCCCCACGCAGGGAGACTATCGTACCGACCTATTTTAGCATCCCGCGCGGCTGAATGCACCTTTGAACATGACTCGTGAAGGATTGGCCAAACGTCCGTTTAGGGTCAATCGCGTCGATCTGGCCGGCCCACGGCGACTTCCGGTCTACCCCCGTGAACGGACATTCTCAGGATAAGCAGGCACGTCTCAAATGTGCCAATACCGGAAGTGACAGCGGGAAGCTGGCGATCAAAGGTTTTGCCAGCGTCAAACAGCCGAAGCTCTCTCAAGCGGTTCGATCAGTGACCTCGCTGAAAACGGCTTTGTGAGATAGGCGAGGCATCCGGATTGATGCGCAGCCTCGCGAACCCAGGGGTATCGTTACCGGTCGTGAGGTAACGGGCACGGAAACGTCTGTGGCTTTGAGACTATGTCTCAGTTCGAACCCCGATCCGTCGCTCAGGCTGGTCCTGCTCCAATGCTGCGTCGCTCCCCACGCAAGCGCAATCTCGCCAGCCGCGTGCGACAAATCAACCCGACGAGGCTGGGCAAGAACCTGCGTCTAGCTCGTGCAAGGGAGCGCTTGGCGGCAAGGGGCGAACTGTTGCGAGTATGATGCCCAGGATCGGCTCAGCGCGGCATGAATGAGGTTTAGGAAGGCTGTTGGAACGCGCGGAAGCGACGAGAGGGCATTTGCAATGCGCTCGACGAACTGTTCGATGCCGAGGATGTTGATCACGCGGCTAAGGTTGTAGCAAAGCGCCATCAGGCTCCATTCGCCGCGAACCTTGTTGAAGCCGCGGACTAGGAAGTGGCGATAGCCGGCGCGGCACTTGATGGTGCCGAAGGGATGCTCGACAAGGGCGGATCGGCGGCGCATCAGTTCGTCTGCGCCTTGCATCCGCGCACGATATCGTTCGAGAACATCTTCGTACTCCCAGCGGCCGATGGTCCGTATAAGAGCCTTCGGCGAGAGACAGCGCTCCTTCAGCGAGCAGGTCCGGCAGGCTTTCGGACGGCTCGCATAGCGGACCTCGGTCCGACCACTTGTGTTCTGCCATCGCCCATCGATCGGACGCAGCAGTTCGCCGGCTGGGCAACGGTAAACATTGGCCGCAGGATCGTAGCTGAACTCTTTGAGGCCGAAGCGGCCGTCCTTGGGCTGCCTGACCTCCGGCACCGGCACGTAGGCAACGATACCATCGTCCTCGCAGGCCTTCAGTTCGCTGCTGTTATAATAACCTTCATCGGCCAATGCCTGCAGGGTCTTGGCTTCTAGCGCGTCTTTTGTCACCTTGGCCATGGCATGGAGTTGGCCGACATCGCTGCTGTCGTTCACCACCTCGCTCGCGACAATGAGCTTATGCTTGTCGTCGACGACGGCCTGCACATTGTAGCCCGCGGTGCCCTGACCGCTCTTGACCAATAGCCGAGCATCAGGATCGGTCTTCGATAATTGTGTCTCGCCGCTCTCTTCCAGTCGGGCAAGATCGGCTGCCGCGCGCGAGCGTTTGGCCATCAGCTCTGCGACCTTCGCGCCAATGTCTCCGCCGCGTCCTCCGCCGCTGCAGTTCCTTCGATTCCTCCCAGGCTTCTTGGCCTCCGCGGCATCGTTGTCGTCAAGCGACTTGCCGTAGGCTTCGATATCCTTGTCGAGCTTTGCGATCTGCTCCTTGAGCCTCCTGCGCGTGAAGATGCTCGCCTTGCTGGCGTCGCCGTGGAAGAACGAGCCGTCGATCGCAACAATGGCTCCGCCGACTAGTCCAAGTTCACGAGCCAGCAGCACGAACTTGCGGTTCGCCGCCTTTAGAGCCTGCCAGTTCTCCTTGCGGAAGTTAGCTATCGTTCGATAGCCAGGCCGAAGGCTCTTCAGAAGCCAGATCAGTTCCAGATTGCGACACGCCTCCCGTTCCAACCTTCGCGACGACCTGATCTGGTTGATGTAACCGTAAAGATAGAGCTTCAATAGGTCGGCCGGATCGTACGGCGGCTGTCCTGCTTCTTCGGCACCGCGATCCGCATGACAGAAGCCAAGCTTTGCAAGGTCGAGGGCGCAAACGAAGCCCTCAATCGCTCGTACTGGATTATCCGGTCCAACATAGTCCTCAATCCGGGGAGGAAGCAGACTAGCTTGTTGCCGGCTCTCGCCGGTCTTGAATGGGCGATTCGTCATGATCAGAATCGTACATCAACTCGCGAAAAAGCCGAGTTTCTTGCCCAGCCTCGACGGGC